>JARRRH010000340.1:4690-8401 GCA_037380925.1 Deltaproteobacteria bacterium
CGGTCTCGGTTCGCCCGGTTTTCCCTCCAGAGACGCGAGGAGAGCCGTTTCCTCACCGCAGACAAAGGCGCCGGCCCCCCGATGCACTTTAACAGTGAAATCAAAGCCTGAGCCAAGAATATTTTTTCCGAGAAAACCATACTCCTCAGCCTGTTTGATAGCGAGGGTCACATTTTCTACAGCAAGGGGGTATTCCTGTCGAACGTAAACATAGCCCTCATTGGCACCAATGGCATAAGCACCGATGGTCAACCCTTCAAGGACTGAGAAAGGATTCCCCTCCAGAAGACTCCTGTCCATGTAAGCTCCGGGGTCTCCCTCATCCGCGTTAACGATGACGTACTTTGTCTTACCAGGGCTCTTGCGAGCAAATTCCCACTTTATCCCTGTAGGGAATCCGGCTCCTCCCCTCCCTCTCAGCTTGGAATTTTTAACCAGCTCCACCACCTGCTCCGGAGTCTTCTCGGAAAGGGCTTTAGCCAGAGCGGAATAACCACCCACTGTGAGATAGTTATCAATACTTTTCGGGTCGATACTACCGTTGGATCCGAAAACAAGACGCTCCTGGTTCTTGTAGAAGGGGATTTCGGATTCACGAATGATTTTTTCCCTGGTGCTGGGTTCTTTAAAAAGCAAACGGTCTATGACCTTCTTCTCCTTTATGGTCTTGGAGACGATTTCTGGAACATCGTCAGGCTCTACTTGGAAATAGCATATTTCCTCAGGGTGAATTACGATAATAGGACCCCTCTCACAAAAACCATGGCAACCAGTCCTTCTGATGTCCACCTTATCACTTAAATCCTGTTTCTTAATCTCTTCTTCAAGACTCACGGCGACTTTTCCACTTCCGGAGGCATTGCAGGCAGATCCGGAACAGAGGGAGATACAGGGTTTTTTCGGGTCGATTTCCGACAAAATACCTTTCCTGAATTTTTCCAATTCAGCAGGTGAGTTTATCCTTGGCATAATCTTTCCTTACTCATAGTTATTTAACACATCTTTTGCCTTGGCCGGCGCCATTTTGCCATGATACTCGCCATCAATTACCATCACCGGCCCTAAAGCGCAGCAGCCGACGCAGCTAACAGTGTCCAGGCTGAATTTTAACTCCTGGTCCGTCAGACCAGGTTTCAGACCGGTCAGATCTTGAACCGTGCTGAGGACACGCGACGCGCCACGAACATGACAGGCAGTTCCTGTGCATACATGGATTTCGTGACGCCCTTTAGGAACCAAACTGAAGGCCTTGTAGAAGGTAACTATGTGCTGTATCCGGTTCATAGGCACCTTTAGTTTCTTACTGACCTTCTCTAATGCCTCCTTGGGAAGCCAGCGATTTTCGCGCTGTATCTCCAACAATACTTGAATAAGTGAACTGGGATCGCTCGGATATTTGTCTATGATCTTATCAATATTGCCATTATCCATAGTCGCTGTCCTAACCTTCCTGTTTATTTGCGCCAAACTCTTTAAAGATCTCTTGCCCTAGACTGGATAAAAGCGCATCTGGCTTTCATCGAACCTGACCAGTCCTTGCCGTGCCGAACTGTTCAGGTGGATCGACACTTCAGACGGGTCCACGCCTAAAATTTCGGAGATTTCCCCGGTTGAAAGGGGTTTT
The DNA here is from genome assembly GCA_037380925.1 of Deltaproteobacteria bacterium. Classification (GTDB taxonomy): domain Bacteria; phylum Desulfobacterota; class DSM-4660; order Desulfatiglandales; family HGW-15; genus JARRRH01. The sequence goes on from JARRRH010000340.1 coordinate 6,315, forward strand.
TCTCTCAGGAGCGCCATAATTTGACTCATTTCAAATTTATCGGCGATTAATTCCTCAAACAACCTGTTGAACTCGTCACTGGTGAAAAATTTGTTATACTCTTCTTCCGATCTAACAGGTATCCTAAGCCTTTCCCTTTCCACCAGTTTAATATAGGGGACGAGGTTTTTTGCCGCTTCAAGCTTGAACTTTAACTCCTTAACATCCAATCCCTCGCCATCGCCAAGTGGGCCTAATCCCCTTAGTTTATTTGAAAAATCATTCATGACTTCGGCGAACCGGATCCCTTCAGAGGCGGATATCCATTCAAGCCTTAACCTTTCGGGAGTCACCCCCATAAGCGCGAGTAATTTTCTACATATATGCATCGTGCTTAATGCGATGTAATTCCCTTCGGTAATGTAATGGCATTCACCGGGCCAGCAACCGCCGATGAATACCCCATCAGCCCCATTTGAGAAGGCTCGGAGTATGAATGCCATGTCGACTCTGCCGGTGCACATGAGACGTACGAGCTTAATATCAGCCGTATATTGCAGTCTGGAAACTCCAGCCAGGTCAGCAGCGGAATATCCTCACCAATTGCATAAAAAACCTAATATCCTTGGCCTAAATTCAATACTCATTCGCTCTTATCTCCTTCTTTAGTCACCTCGGGTTTATCCATTCCCATACTTCTACCTATCTCCAACCGCCACATCCATTTGCTGCGGAATCTGTTCTTCCGGAACCTCGGCGTCAACTTCGCTCAAGATCTCTTCATCGGTGAAGTGCTTCAGAGAAATAGCCCCCGTTGGACACCTTGTGTTACACAGACCACATCCTTTACACAGAACAGGATTAACCCTGGCCCTTTTGCCTTGCGGCGTGTCAACAAATTCTATAGCGCCATACGAACAAAGTGAAATACATGCCCCGCAGGACACACAGTCACTCTCCTTCACCGCGCAAACAGCACCGGAGGCTACGACAGCATCCTTGGTGAGAATCGTTGCGGCCCGGCCGGCAGCTCCGTAAGCCTGGCTCACTGTTTCCGTTATGTGCTTGGGATAATGCGCTGTGCCGCACAGGAAAACCCCATCTGCGGCAAAGTCAACGGGCCGTAGCTTGACATGGGCTTCCTGAAAGAAACCGTCCGGGTTCAAAGACAACTTGAAGAACTTGGATATTTCATTGTGGGTTTGGGAAGGGACAACAGCCGCGGCTAAAGCCACCAAATCGGCGTCCAGAGCAAGCTTACGACCTAAAATAGGATCCGTTACGGTGATCCTTAGAACAGGCTTGCCTTCCCCCCCTTCAGCCGCTTCCACCTGAGGTTTATCATCCGGCTCATAGCGGATGAACTTGATATCCTGCTCTGCCGCTTCCCGGTAATAATCCTCTTTAAACCCATAGGTTCTCATATCCCGAAAGAGTATGGTGATATCCATCTCGGGGCTCATGTCTTTCAGTTTCAGGGCGTTTTTTATAGCCTGGCTGCAACAGACCCGGGAGCAGTAATTTCTGTCTTCATTTCGGCAGCCCACGCATTGAATCATCACCAGACTCCGGGCGTTCATCATCCTTTTTTCCCTTTTGGCGATTTGCTCCTCCAACTCCAGGAGGGTCAACACCCTGTCGTCTTCCCCGTAAAGATATTCGGTGGGTTTATATTCTTCAGCCCCGGTAGCGATGATGGTTATTCCATGGTGTATTTCTTTGACCATTCCTCCGGACGTCACCCTGGTTGTGAAATTCCCCACATAACCGAAAGCCTCTAAGATCCTGGCGTCCGTGGACACATGAATGGATGGGTGCTGATAAACTCTGCGTATGAGATCACCCAAATAGGCTTGAACATCCAGCCCTTCGAGGGTGTAGTAAATTTTTCGGGCCATTCCCCCGAGCTCTTTGTCCTTTTCCAACAGGTAAACCTCAAATCCCTGCTCAGCCAAGCTCAGAGCGCTGGTCATTCCGGCCAGGCCTCCTCCGACCACGAGCGCTCTTTTGTCGACGGGCAGCTCAAATTCCTGCAAGGGCTCTAAAAACCCGGTTCGAGCGACCGACATGCGGACGATGTCCTTGGCTTTCTGGGTGGCCTCTTTTGG
>JARRRH010000341.1:0-12740 GCA_037380925.1 Deltaproteobacteria bacterium
AATCACAAAGGCGCCATCAATGGAGGAGAACTCCTTCAAGCTCTCTCTCACCTGCTCCTCACTGATATTGAGGGTTTTTTCAGGGTGGCCCTTGAAGGGGTTGAAAACGAGCTGGCTGGACATGGAGAGCACCTTTTCATGGTCTCCCAAAACAAAGATGGAGCCCACGGGTTTTCCCTCCCTTCCTTCATTGGCCAGTTCAAGCACAATTCCCAGAAGGGTTTCGAACACCGCCGGCTTGATTTCCGGAGGGAAAGGGACAGACTCCTTTCCGCTGAACAGTTCAGATTCCATGCTCACTTCCACGAGCATGACGGTGTCCATGTAACCTTGTTCAGGAACGCCGCCCACGCAGACAATCACATCGCCGTTTTTGAGAAGGCCCTTGGAAATAGCGGAAAGAAAACCGATCTTCAGATAGCCCGCCCGGGTCAGCTTCACATCCGGTATCATAACCGCATGTACGGGCAGTTCCTCCGCCTTTTCCATGCATTCTTTTCTTTTAGTCAGAAGTATCAGCTTGATGTCGCTTTTCAGCTTCTGAAGAGGCCTTAAATCCTTGGTGCTGTCCATATACAAGAGGATCGCGTCGGCCCCTATTTTTTTGGCCATGGAAACAGCCTCTTTGATGACCATGTTGGTCCATTCAGAGGGGTCCATTCTTTGACCTGATTTGGAGGAACCCCCTTTGCTCTTGTCCACCAAGGTGAGCTTTTTGGTCCCTGAACAACACGACCCGCCTCATCATAGACCGCTGTGGTCTGCTCTCGATCTACCGCGATACCGACACCCATAATCTTCAGATTCATGTGCCGGGTCTTTGCTTCCATATCCACTTTTGTTAAGAGGTCCAACTTGGTACCCATGGAAGTGGCCACGTCATCTACAACAAATACACGGCAGCCGTCAAAAAAGGTCTGGTTTACAAACAGGCTTCCCGAGCCGCTTCCCTCACCGTGGCTCTTGGCCTCTTTGCGATCATATTCAAAAAACAAGTCGCAGCCGTGATGAACATAGAGCGCTATGGTGGTAGCCAGAGCAAGAGCGCTTCCTTTGTAGGAGGGACCCAGAATAATGTCCGTTTCCTCTACCAGGCCCCGGTCGACCATCATCTCCGCAAAAAAGGAGCCCATCTCCATGCTGAGCCGCCCTGTCCTGAACATGCCCAAATTCACAAAGTAAGGCGTCGGCCTCCCATCCTTCAGGATAAGGTCCTCCTGAAAGAACAAGGCACCTGTCTCCGCGAGGGTCAGAGCCAGTCTTTCCTTGTAATCTTCCATGCAAAACATATTAATGCATCTGAGAAGATCCTTCAATAGGGATTTCATACCCGAAATGGGTTCCCTCTTTCTTCCGCAAGCAAAGAGACGGGGATTGAACTTCCTTCACGCGAGTGATGAGTTGACAATCTCAAGAAATATGGATATAGATTCCGTTGGATTTTGTTCGCTCATTTTTTATGCGGAGGTCAGCGATGCCTGAAGAAGAGGTTGGTGTGATTGTAAAATTCTTTGCCAAACCCAGCGTCGCCGCCATAGAAATCACGAGCGGCAGCATCAAGACGGGTGATCTCTTGCGGTACCAGGGCCATACCACTGATTTTACTGAAGAAGTTACAAGCATGGAAATCGACAACAACAAAGTGGAAGAGGCCAAGGTGGGCGATCTGGTGGGCATTAAGGTCAAGGAACGGGTTCGGGAAAACGACAAGGTTTACCGGGTGACGGACTGAATTCCCTTCAAAGCCTTGGCGATCATTTTTCGAATAAACTCTTCCTTTTCCAAATCATTCATGCTGGAGAAGGCCTCGTACGCGTCGTGGTCTTTCCTGAGCAGAGGCTTGTCAGCCTGAAGCCGGGGCGCCAGTTCATCGAAGCGAATGACCAGCTCAACCAGCGACAATGCTTCTCCCGGGTATCTTTCCAGCCAACCCAGCCGCTTCATATACTCAAACCGAATTTGATCCAACAGAAACAGATAGCGGTCCATCACCGCCATTTTAGCGCGTGATCCGAGGTCATCGAACTCAAATCCCGAGCCCAGGGTTTGAAGGTTCATGATCAGGTCGAACAAATAGAAGGTGCTCTTTTCTTTTCCCCGGGCCAGCAGGACGAGGGTTTTGGTGGACAGGTCAGAGGCCTTTGTATCCGGGCCAAAGTCTTCATTAAACTGGCTCTTCCAGTTCCGATACCCCTTTCGGACCGCCATGTCCAATCGGGCCTTTTCAAGCTCAATGACACCCGTCACAATGCTATGTTCCCGCTTGTTCCCCTTGGAAAACAAAACCGCATTTCGCACACGCCCTAGCCTTCAGTTGTTTAAAACCGCACTCCGGGCATGCCGTAAATTCTTCCAGAGGCTTTATCCCCCCTTCATTACGCAGTTGCGGGGGTTCTTCAAAAAACCCGTGTTCTTGGATGATCACGCGGCCGCCTGCATCCTGCACTGCATCCGCATAGGTCCTTGCCTCTCTCAAAGTCATGCCGCCCTTAAGCACCACTGGGGCCTTTTGAATCATTTCATCGATGACCCTGTATTTTACGCCGGCTCCGGACATAGCCTGGGCAAACTCTTCCGAGCCCTTGAGGAGACCGAGAAAAACGATGCGGTATCTCTTATCCATCGTTGCTCCCTTTCTCAAACGCAATCCCACCGCACAGGCCAGGGGAAAAAGCGCTTCCCAAAATTTTTGAGACGTTCAAAAGCGTTTGCATGGGCTCATGAAGTATTCCCGAGACGTGGCTACACGAAGGAAAGGGCTGGTGCCTTTTCTGCAGTGACTGGTGGGAGGGCGCTGTCTTTTCACCACTTATCTATGGGGGAAGCCGCAGCCCCGAGCTTGTCGAGGGGAATGCGGAGGGGGCAAAACTCCCCCGTGGATAAGTGGTCAGAAAAGACCACCCCGGGAACCCTTGGAACGAAAGAAAAGGCGCCAGTCCTTTCCAGGTATGCCCCCCCATGCAAATACTTCTGAACGATACCAAGATTCATTTTACTAAATCTCATGAACAAACGAAAGCCTACTGCTCATCAAGGCAAGCCTTAACAAAGCCGTAAAATAGCGGCGCGGGTGCTTCCATTCGGGATTTGAGTTCCGGATGGGCTTGGGTGGCCAAGAAGAACTTGAGGGAGGGCAACTCAATGAACTCCACCAACCTTCCGTCTCTTGAACAACCTGAAAAGACCATGCCCTTTTCGGTGATGACCGAGTGGTATATTGGATTGACCTCATAGCGATGCCGGTGCCTTTCCGAAACTTCGGGGCTCTGATAGAGGGATTCAACCAGGCTGCCCTCCCTGAGGACGGCTGTATACGCACCGAGTCTCATGGTGCCCCCCTTGTCCATGATTTGCTTCTGCTCCGGCAGAATATCAATGACCGGATGGGGAGTGTGGGGGTCGATCTCCGTGGAATTAGCCCCATCGAGACCACAGACATGTCTAGTGAATTCAATAACCGCCAGCTGAAGGCCGAGGCAAAGCCCCAAAAAAGGGACATTCCTTTCTCGGGCCAGACGAATGACCTCGATCTTGCCCTCTGTGCCGCGATGCCCGAATCCACCCGGAATCACCACGCCGTTCACATCATCCAGGAACGAGGTGTCCCGAAGATCCGTGGTTTCTATCCATTCGAGGTTGATTTTGCAGCCCAAATGAGCCGCGCAGTGATGAAAAGATGTTTCGAAGATTATCGATCCACTTTTTCCATTTTCGCATATCCGGGGGGCTGTAAATACCCAGCTTCTTGTGCAGAATCTCCGCCAGTCCTTCCTGTTCGAAGATGAGAGGAATTTCGTATATATCCTCTACATCCAGGCCTGTAATCACGGCCTGAGGGTCTACATCACAAAAGTTGGAAATTTTGCTTTTTATCTCCCTGGTCAAAAACTCAGAGCACCGGCCGATGATCACATCAGGAAATATACCCCTCTGTTTAAGCAGATTCACGCTCTGCTGGGTGGGTTTGGATTTCTGTTCATTGACTCCGTGGGGAATGGGAACGTAGGTCAAATGAACATACACGATGTTGCCCCTACCCACGTCTTCTTTCATTTGCCGCATGGCTTCGAGAAAGAGTTCATTTTCTATGTCTCCCACCGTACCCCCGATCTCCACAATGACCAGGTCGGCCTTTTCTTCCTCCGCGATATCAAAGACGTGCCTTTTGATCACATCCGTAACGTGCGGAATATATTGAACTGTCTTGCCCAGATAATCCCCCCGCCTCTCCTTTTGCCGGACCATGTCAAAGACCTTGCCCATGGTCAGGTTCCATTTCGATTTACAATTCACCCCCAAAAAGCGTTCGTAATGGCCAAAATCCATATCCACTTCACCGCCGTCGTCCAGAACAAACACCTCACCGTGTTCAAAAGGATTCATGGTTCCTGGATCCACATTGAGATAGCCGTCGCATTTGATGGGCACGATTTTGAGTCGTGAGGAGAGGAGGTGGCCCATGGAGGCGGCAGCAATCCCTTTTCCTAACCCTGACAAGACGCCGCCGGTGACAATAATGAATTTGGTGGGCATATCAAACAGGTTTCAAAACACGTGAGTCATGGCAAAGGCACGGTGCCTTTTTACAACTTGCCCTGCCGAAATCTCTGGTTCAATAAAAGCCCCTTTCAAGGAGATCAAAATACAATATATTATACTTTTATGACCAACCGGGTCAATATATAGGTTTTTCAGGCTACAGTCAAGAGTAGAAACATGCGGCCCCCAAAACCCTGCCCCTGACTTGCTGGGCGCTAGCTCAAAAACCACGGCCAAATAGGTTTGGCTTGACCGGTCTCCGAAAAACCCTAAGATAAGGGAACGCCTCAGCCGTCTGGGCGGATTCACCACCGTGCTGTTTCATGAGAACAAAATCTTGGAAGATGAGCAGATTATGAACCCTGTTGTGGCCATCGTGGGTCGTCCCAATGTGGGCAAATCCACGCTCTTTAACCGGCTTTCCAGATCACGGGATGCCCTTGTGGATGACCAGCCCGGCATCACCCGGGATCGTCTTTATGCCCTTGTCCAGTGGGGAAAGCACAGCCTGACGCTCATCGACACAGGTGGGCTCGAAGTTGCCCGCCATGAGCCTCTCTCTGAACAGGTGAAAGAACAGGTGGTCAAAGCCATTGAGGAGGCCGACAAAATCATCTTTATGGTGGACGGCCGGGAGGGAATCATGCCGAGCGACGAAGATATCGCCCATCTCCTCCGCCGCTCCCAAAAGGATGTGCTTTTGGCGGTGAATAAAATCGACGGGCCTGAACATGACCACCTGGTTTCCGATTTTTATCGGCTCGGTTTGCACAGGGCCTATCCTCTTTCCGCAGCCCACGGCTACGGCCTGAAAGCTCTCATGGAAGATTTGGTTATAGGGTTACCCGAACCGGAAACGGACGCACGGGATGATGATCGCATCAGGGTGGCTATTGTGGGAAAGCCCAACGTGGGAAAATCATCCCTTGTCAACCGGATTCTGGGCTCAGATCGGCTTCTGGTGAGCGAAGTGCCCGGAACCACTCGGGATGCTGTTGACACACCTTTTTCCCTGGAAGGCAAGGCATACTTGCTCATTGACACGGCCGGCATCCGCAGAAAAGCGCGGGTCAAGGAAAAGATAGAAAAGTTCTCCATGATCAAGGCCCTCAGGACTTTGGACCGGTGCCATGTGGCGGTCATTGTTCTGGACGCCCAGGCCGGGGTCGCTGAACAGGATGCTCGGATCTGCGGGTACGCCCATGAACGTCACCGGGCCGTTATCCGGGCAGCAAACAAGTGGGACTTGGTCAAACAAGATGTTGACAAGAGGAGACGTTTGAGCATTGCCATGGAACGGCAGCTAAAGTTCCTTTCCTTCGCCCCCAGAGTCCATCTCTCCGCCCTGACCGGAGAAGGGGTTATGGATCTCTTGAAGCAAGTGGAACAGCTCTACGAACAATACAGTCGCAGGATCAGCACCGGGGCGGTCAACCGGGCTGTTAGCAACATGATTCTTAAAAGGCCGCCTCCCGAGCAGGGCCGGCGGAGGCTGAAGGTGTTTTATGCAACCCAGGTCCGAACACGGCCTCCCACCTTTGTTGTGTTCGTGAACAGGCCTGAGATGATGCATTTTTCCTACCAGCGCTTCATGATCAACCGGTTGAGAGATAGCCTCGGCCTCCATCTGACTCCGGTGAAACTGATTCTTAAGAAAAAGGAATAAGGGAGAAAATCCCGTGAGGAGGGATCCTTAATGAAAATTACAATCAGCATCGGTGAACTGACGATGGATGCGGAACTCAACGAGACACCTACTGCACGAGAAATCGCGAGTGTGCTCCCTATCAAGACCTCCTTCAACACGTGGGGCGAGGAAATCTACTTCGCCATTCCGGTAGAGGCGGACTTGGACGAATCCGCAAAGGAGGTGGTGGCTGTTGGGGATTTGGGGTATTGGCCCACAGGCAAGGCCTTTTGCATCTTCTTTGGCCAGACCCCGATGAGCACCCCTGGGAAAATCGTTCCAGCCAGTGCCGTCAACATCATTGGAAGGGTTATCGGCGATGCCACGCGATTTAAGAAGGTGATGCATGAGCGGAAAGTAGTCGTCGATCTCCTATAACTGCATCAGCCGTTCTCCAAGATAGGTGTATCTTCTCATAATCCTGTCGTTTTTTACCCCCATGGCCATAGCCTTCTGGCTGCCCACCATGACCACGAGTTTCTTCGCCTGGGTAACCGCCGTATGAATAAGGTTTATCTTTACGTTTTGATGTCTTGATGACCATGGTCGACCACTTTTTCTTCGGCATTGTTTTGAACACAATGCAAGGATTCTCCTTTCATCAGGGCTTCCAAGCACTTATTACATGAGATACAATTTGATTTACCTCTGTTACCTCTTTTCCATTCATTGATAATATGAGGTTCTCGTATGAGAGGGCGGCTCAATGAAATAAGATCCGCATCCCCATCCTGAATAACTTCCTCCATCAGTTGAAATGTTCTTAATCCGCCTACAATCATAACCGGCACATCCACGCGGCTTTTAATCTCTCGGCACCGTGGTCGAAAGTAAGCCTCGCGTTTTATTGAATTTATTCGGGTTCGAAATTCTGTCTCTTCGTAGGACTGACCTCGTAACCCGTGGCTAATCTCGAGTGCATCAAAACCATATTGGGCGAGGAGTTCAGCTGCGCGCATACCCTCGCTAAATTCAAGCCCACCCGGAAATCCATCTTGAACGCCAATTTGTATAAGGGGAAAGAAACTGGCTTAATAGATATGCATGAGCTGCATGAACTTGGACGGCGTCAAATCCACTTTCCTGTGCCCTTCTGCCTGCATCACCAAACGCCTCAATAATTTCCCAGATTTCATCCTCACTGATCGAGCGGTAGTTATGCTTAAAATATGGATCATGAGAGACAAATGATGGAGCTATTGACTGTTGTTTCTTCTTCGCTTTAAGAAATTTAGCGTTCTCTCTCCCAGGATGATATAGTTGCATAGCAATTTTCGCTCCTCTATCGTGAACGGCAGCAGTCAAAGTCCTAAAACCCGGAATACAATCATCATTGGCGATGCAGCTCTCAAAGGGAGCTAATTGACCGGACGGATGGACATAGGTGAGGCCTGTTATAATCAAGCCAACTCCGCCATCGGCAAGTTCTGAAAATAGTCTGATTTGCCTCTTGGTTACATGGCCATTTTTATCGGCGCATTGGTCATAGGTGGCAGACCTGACGAAGCGGTTTCGTAACTCCATATTTTTAATGGTCACAGGTTGAAATAAAATGCTCATTTAAGTCCTCTCTTATATCGGTGAATTCAAGAAACGGTCGGCATTATAATATGTCCGACTAAGTGCTATCTACACTGGACTCCCTTCAGGGTCATCAAGTGGGCAGGAAAAAACAGCAGGACCAACAGGAGCGGGGAAAACCTAACTGGCCTGTTTGCTACCCAATACGGCCTGCCATATGGGTTTCTCCGCTTTTTCTATCCGAATCCCCAAGCTCTTTCATGACCTCGCTGTGGCTAACCCTGACGGCTCTTATTCAAAAATTCTGAAGAGCTCATCAAACCGAAGGTCCTTGTTCGCGATGACCCGAGCTTTGTCCTCACGAGCGCCCAAAAGCTGCAAGAGCTCCTGAAAATTGCTGAAGATCGTCACAGACCAGCCTCCGCCCCCATGGCCCCCCAGCCTCCCACCAAACGCTGGCCTGATAAAATTCGGGAGCCCAGTAACGCAGATGCGATCCCGGGCCGATTAGTTCACAATGCATATAAATCCAACCTCAAAAGGGAATCCATGACGGAGTTGCTTTCAAACTTGACTAAGCATGAACACTCTGGGAAAATAATAATTGCCAGCGTTGCTTCGGTCCGATCAACGGACGGCCGGAATGTCCGAAACAGATGACCACGATCATCTCGAACAGGAGGCCGGGATAATTCGAACTGGTGCCCAGCTTCAGTGGAACAGGTGGTTACGGTGAATCTCATTGAAGAGGCTCTTCAGATTAATGAGTGCCTGCGATGCACACTAATAGGACACCATGCCTCCCGACCAACAAGGCGATTTATCACTTCAGGCATTCACAGCTTCCAAATCGTGGAGGTCGCTTTCTTGAGGGCCTCACCCAAGAGGAGTATAGACTCTTCCTATTTTTGGTATTGATAGGCGGCCTTACCTGCTCCAGACACAATGAGCTCTGCACCCTTATGCGGTTTTTCGCAGGGCGTTCAAAGCAGCAATGTGAACACATAGATCCGGCTACCATGTGTCAATTCATTCCACGTTCACTCGAAGAGTGCCATGATTGATCAGCAGACCATGGCGAGGATTATGATATATTAACTTGGTCATTGACGAATACTGCCAAATTTTTTCTATAGCACGGCAAGAGTGAGCAATCAGGAGACACTAAAATGCAAAAAGGCAATCAGAAAAAAACAAAGGCTGTTATGTCTATGGTTCGAACTCACGATGTAATGAACAGATTTCTGGAGATTGAACTAGGTAAACATGGCTCTAATCCTTCCCGATTTGCGGTTATGAATGCGCTGCTTCTTCATGGCGGGAAAATGACCCCCACTGAAATCAGCAAGTGCAGATCTGTAGATATCGTCGTTACGGAAAAAGGGTGGAAGTCTACCGATGATATGCTACAAATTGCGGAAGAAATTAGTAAAGAAATCCTATTCAGCTTAGATGAAAAGGAAATCGACACCCTACTGGATATCTTAAAGAAAATCAGAAAACATTTGCTAATCCAGCTCTCCACACCACAAATTACACCGCGTAGCCGAAGACACCGAAAAAGCTAAACAAATCTTCGCCTCCTTCACGCGATTCCTGCCATCCGCTACACAGCCACCATTCAATACGATAGTCTAATTAGCGCCTTTTTGCATGACAATTAGACATCCAGCTTCCGAGACCAGAACTCCTTTTCTTGTTCTCTCCAATTGGTTCCACTAAATTTCTTATCAAAGAAACTCCCAAGTCTCTCGAACCACCTCACCCAAGGGTTCTTGTATTTTTCCTTTGCCTCCAGAACGTCAGCAACAAAAGTATCAATTTCATTTATCATATCCTTTGGCACATAATACGAAGCTCCTTCCTCGGCTGATTTCCTAAGGTCTTCTTTGGTCAGGGCATGGGCAGTAAGCATAAGAGCAGGAATGTTATACTCATTTGCAATCCTTAAGAGCTCGTAACCTTTAACACCCATTATATCCAAGATTGCAATGTCGTACTCATTGCTTTCGAGGAGCTCCTTAGCTTGCTCAAAGGAGGAGGCAGCATCAATTCTACACATGTCTAACAAGTTAATTAATAAATCAAGAATATCCTGCTCATCATCAACAATAAGCACAAATTTACCCTCTAATATCTTCCTCTGAGACATGTTCGATTCTCCCTTGAAAAACTGGCAACTCTATAAGCTGAGAAATCAATTGAACAAATACCATTGAACCTCAGCATCTTGTATTTGCACAATTAAGTAAATAAAATCCGCTTCGCGCAATGTGCGAATAAAAATGAAACACCTCCATTAATTATTAAAATATGTCTCACACCCCTAAAAGGTCAACCAAGGGTGATTAGCATATTAGGATGTTGATATCAAGCGTAAAACAATAGACGGGAATCCACCATCGCTTATGCCCCCCTAATGCGAAATATTCAAGGGCCAAAATGAAACGTAGCTGTCTAAAGCGAAGAGCGTTTTTGAACTACGACCAGACCACCTCATCCCAGCCTCAACATAAAAACTAACTTGAACCGAAATAATACTTATTTTTCTGCCAGTTTTCCCAGCAAGAACCTGGCAACAGTATTCTTGTGGATCTCACGAGTCCCCTCATAGATTTCCAACACCCGAGCATCTCGATAAAAACGTTCCACCTCATTTTCGACCATGCAACCATGCCCGCCCATGATCTCTATTGCCTCGTCGGACACCTGAATCGCAACCCTTGCTGGGAACCATTTGGCCATAGACGATAGCTTCGGATCAGCCTTCCCGACACCAAAACTCCATGCCGCTCTGTAAACCAAACATCGAGCAGCTTCAATGTAAGTCGCCATTTCGGCCAGCTTGTGAGATATAGCCTGAAATGAAGCGATCTTGCGACCAAACGCTTCCCTCTTCTTGGCATATTGGATGGCCCTTTGAAAGGCTCCCTCCGCTAGCCCCACTGCCGTAGCTCCGACTTTTATTCTAATCTCATCAAGGAACTCTATTGTCTGGTAAAATCCACGATTTTCTTCCCCAATTAAATTCTCTTTGGGAACTGTGGTGTTCATATAAGCAACTTCACAGCAGGGATTTGTCTTCCAACCCAGCTTTTCCATTTCATTGATTTCTATGCCCGGCCTATCCATCTCTACAATAATCGTGCTCATACCACGATATGCCGGATTGCTCTGTGGGTCAGTTTGGCAAAGAACTACAGAGAATTTGGCGATACTCGCAAATGAAATAAATGTTTTAGTCCCGTTAATTATGAAATCCCCACCTTCCCTCACTGCGTTTGTCGCAAGCGGCCCGCTGACTAAGTCACTTCCCCTATCAGGCTCAGTGAAAGCGCCTGCTGAGATCGCCTCGCCTTTATAAAGCGGGGGAAGATACTTTCTTTTTTGAGCTTCGCTTCCTGTTCTCAAAATAATCTTTGCACCAAAGTCAGTGCCTAGCACACTGATACCTGCACCTGCACCACACCGAGAGAATTCTTCTCTTACCAACACAGTTTCCAGCAGCCCGCAGCCCTGACCACCATAATCCTCCGGTATATCAAGCCCAATAAAACCAAGACTACTGGCCTTCTTCCAAATTTCCATTGGGAATTGGTGGTTTCTGTCAAGCTCTGTTACACGATTTTTTTCGAATTCAGCTTCGGCAAACTCTCGGGCTGCTTTTTGGATATCTAACTGTTCTTTCGTAAGCTCAAAATCCACACTATTCCCCCCTGTTCCATACACAGGAACATCAAACTTCCTCTGTAATCTTAATAGCGCACCCTCTTCTTACCGCCTACCGCACAATTCCTGCGCCAATTCCTTTTTTTGCACCCTTTTCCATACGGGATGTCGAGGGAACTCCTTCACAAAAAAGAACTTCTTCGGGACCTCATAACGGGCCATATGTTTTCTGCAATATTCCTTGAGCTCGTCCTCGGCTACCACTTTCCCTTCCCTAAGAATGGCTGCAGCCATGATCATCTCACCCCAGTGCTCATCCGGGACGCCAAATACGGCTATTTCCTTCACGGCAGGGTGTCCTGCAAGTACCTCTTCTATCTCGACGGGATACACATTTAAGCCACCTGTACGAATCCGATCATCTTTTCGACCCATGAGGTACATATATCCATCCTCATCGATCATGGCGAGATCCCCTGTGTAAAGCCACCCACCCCTTAAAGTTTGCTCCGTAACGTGGGGTTGATTCCAGAACGCCTTCACTACATTGTCTCCCCTAAATATAAATTCCCCAACCTCACCCGTAGGTACATCTTGATCGTTTTCATCCACCACCCTCATTTGCACGCCTAACATGGGCTTGCCGAGGGATCCGAACGTCCTCTTTTCCTCCGCTGAAGCCTGGGGAGACAACCAGGCCTTGTATTCTTCAGGAATGCCAGAGGTCGCTAAACCTGCCTCAGTCATAGCCAACCCCTTGATAATCATGGGATTGTCGAAAAACTCTACAACCTCTCGCCACTGCTCATATGATAAAGCTTGACCAGCACTTCGCAATAATTTGATACTGCTGAGGTTATAATCTCGGGTGCTCTTTGCAAGATATTCTTTAATAAGGTTACAGAGCGTAAAATTTATCATTACTGTATCCGCCTTTTCATTCTCAATGGCCTCCAGGAAATTCTTAGGACTGAAGTTAATTATTATCTGAGTAGCCCCAACAAAGGCATAAGTGAAAAGGAATTGCTGGGTCGCTGAAGTATATAATGCCAAGGTGAGGAGCATAGTATTCTCCCTAGTAGCAGCATGAGCAACAGCTATCTGATTGGCATTTGCAATCCTATTCTTGTGGCTAACGACAGCCGCTTTTGGTTCACCGGTGGTTCCGCTGCTAAAACAGATGGCATAGGCATCATCCTCGTTTACCTCACCGGTCGGTTCCACATCAGATGATCCACTTACGAGTGATTCATAATCAACCGCACATTCATGCGTGCTTCCGAATCCGATATAGGTATGTATGAATGGAAGTTCGGACCGGATG
>JARRRH010000342.1:0-3698 GCA_037380925.1 Deltaproteobacteria bacterium
GTCGATATTGCCTCCACCGCCGAAAACCTCTTCCCGTTGGACCGCAGTTCGGCTCCCGCGCCTTATGCCCCGCTCTTATTGGGCATATTTCTCAATGTCCGCAAGGACCCCTTTCTCCACAGCCTCGGGCCCCCTAATCAGATTGCCCAGCTCCTCTTTGTCGTCCGGCTTGATCTTGTACATCCACCCCTTGCCGTAGCAGTCTTCATTGATTAGACCCGGGTTTGTCTCCAGTTCCTCGTTGACAGCCGCCAACTCTCCATTAACAGGGGCGAACACTTTCCCCAACCACTTGCCGGACTCGATCTTGGCAAATTTCTTGCCCACCTTCAGGGCCTTTCCTTCATCCGGAAGCTGGACATAGACGATCTCCCCGGCCATCTTTTGAGCGAAATCATCCATGCCCATGACCAGAAGGCCGCCTTCCTCTTTTACCCAGAAATGGTTTTCCTCATAATAAAGATCATCCGGCATGTCGTATCCCTGAATTTCCATAACCGCTCCTCCTATGTGTTTCTGTGCCTCTTATTCCGTATCCTCTATTTTGCCTTTCCCTTGTCATTTCGACCGAAGCGGGAAATCCTATAGAATGTATGCGATAAAAAATCCCTCCCTGTGATCGAGATGACAAGTTATTTATATGACATGGCACAAGTGCTTAGCTGCACAAATAGCAGCGTCATTTCGAAGGAACGAAGTGACTGAGAAATCTTTCTTGTCGGACAGCGCATTCTTTTACCATTCCAAACTCAGGTCTTCCCGTCTCGGATTGAGCCCGTTTACTAGACTATTTTTCTTTTCTCTTCGCCACTTCTTTATCTCTTTCTCTCTAGAGATAGCAGCGTTAATATCTTCTGTCTGTTCAAAATAGACTAATTTGTTCACGTTGTACTTTTCAGTAAAACCTTCGACAAGCTTCTGCTTGTGCTCATATATACGCCTTTCCAGGTCGTTAGTAACACCGACATACATGACTTTGTTATTCCAGTTGGTAAGCAAATAAACATAATAAGTTCTACCCTTCCGCACCTAGGATTTCTCCCTTCGGTCGAAATGACATATAACTCCATTCATAGAAATGAGCACAAGGGTCTGCTATCTGCTTTATTCCGCTTCCTTCATCAGTTCATTGATGAACTGGGTAGTGTTGTAAATCTTAAACTTCTGGGCCCGCAACTTCGCATTAGCCAAGTTGTGGACACAAGAATTGCACTCTGTGAGCACAACCTCAGCGCCCACCTCTTCCACCTCCTGCAATCTGCGCCGGGCCATAGCAATGGAGTTCTTGGGATAGGCGCCGCGCACCCCCCCTCCCGCGCCGCAGCAAAGGGCATCCACACGGTTGTGAGGCAGCTCTATAAAGTTGGGCGCAAATTTGCGGATCGTCTCTCTTGGCTCCTCATAGATGCCGCAGTGCCTCCCCAGGTCGCAGGGATCGTGGTATGTCACCCTCTTGTCTGTTTTCACCTCGAACTCGACATCTTTCAAAAACTGCGAACTGTGCATGATCTGGATCCCTTTGTCTTTGAGCTCTGCGTACTGGGGCTTGTTGTTGAAGGTCCGCGCACAGTAGGGGCACCCGGTAATCACGGCCTTGGCTCCTGTCGCCAAGATCCGTTCAATATTTTTCCGGGCAAGTTCTTCGTTTATCTCGTACCCCACATCCTCCAACACACCGCTGCAGCACACCTCATCGATCAAGGTATAATCCACACCCAAACGGTCTAAGAGCTCCAGGGCAGCCAGGGTTGATTCGTCCTCGCGGTAGGACCCGACACAACCGATGAAGTACACATATTCCGCTTTTCTACTTCTTTCTCTTTCAAAGTCTTTGGGCTCGTCCTCCCCATAGATATTGGTATGCTTTTGAAGAACCTCGTGCATTCCTATGAACGCGGGATGGCAGGAACCAATGTTGACCATGTCCTTCCTCACCTGCTTGATGATCTCCGGGACATTGACACCGGAAGGACAGTTTTCAGCGCAACTGGCACACGTGGTACACTGAAACAGGGTTTCGATCAGTTCATCATTGAGCTCGATTTTGCCGTCCATCACCTCTTTGAGCAGAAGCATCTTGCCCCTGGCGTTGTAGGCGGGGCGAAGGGTCGAGCCGTAAACAGGGCAAACGGCCTGGCAAAAGCCGCATCGGGAACACTGCAAAATCTGTTCACGGTACTTCTTTGCAAAATCGTACTTGGCTTCCATGTGAGTACCTCAGGTCATTAGCCATCAGTCATCTGTTATTTGCTTGCTCCGTGGAATGCGTTTCGCTTGATTGCTTCATTACTCCTGATTCGCCATCAGCGCTTTCCTTGTTTCCACCCAGCTTATCATGCTCCATCGCCGCATTCATGGCAACAACAAAAGGCGCTATGATGATGTGCCCTAATCGGCTGAAAGGCAGGTAAGCAATAAACCCTCCAGTCAAAACCGCATGAACATACCAAAAATACCCGTAAGCCACGGTCACGCCGGATGCGTTCTTAAACAGCTGACTGATCGCGTAACCCAGAAAGGCATAGACTGAACCGCGGGGATATCCAGTCATGGCCAGACGCATCCCTTCCAGAATAAAGCCCACAACCACAATCCCTGCAATGAGGGCCAAGGCAACAAGGTCTTGCTTTGGCTGGCCCGGAGCCTCTCCGACACGATTTAGGCGGCCCCGAATAAAGGCAAGCACAAGCCCAAACATAATCATGACCCCCGTCAAATCAAACAGAAAGGCGGTTAGAGGATGGTCCTTGTCTAACATGGACCAAATCCAAGACCAGTCCGGTTTCCAAAGGGAACCCAGCAACCCGACAAGCCCCCAGACAAAACGAAAGATAAAAGGGTAAAAGATGAGGCTGTGAATGAACCACCGTCTTGCCGATTGACGGTAAAGCCTTCTCTGGAGGAGGACATCCAAAAACAAGGCTTTGATGATCAGAAACACTTTGGAAGAAAAAAGGGTCCTCAGGGCATGTAGCATGACCTTGGCAAGCCTTGCCCAAAAGCCGCCGGTATACTGACCGGCCAAAGATCCGGAAAAGACATAGGAAACAATCAAGGCCAGACCCACAACCCATGTTCCAAGAGCAACGAGGGTCGTGGTATCGCCAACCGAGAAAGTAGCGGCGTGGCACGGCATACAGAGGATGCTTTTAGCAGGTAAAACCATGGCGACAGCACCGACTTCATTCCCAGCTCTGTGACACCTTTGACACTCGGCGGTGTTATAGACGCTGATCATGTCGTGGATTCTCGATACCTGCCCTACTTCGGCTTTCCTTTCCCACAGGATCCGCTTTGATTCGACGTCTCTGACAGGTTGAATTTGCCGCAGGTGGCAGGCTTCGCAGGAGACCAGAGCATGCAGATCGTGTGCCACCTTCTCATCGTGGCGTAAATGGCATTGCCTGCAGGGTCCCAAGTTTTGCATGCCATGGTTGGTACTTGTCGCCTGGGGATGGCATATGATGCAGCTGACGCCGGCATGGGGAGACGAATCGTATTCATCCGGATTAATTAGCGGAACATCTCTGGCCGTCAATTGCTGTGCCGGCCTTCCCTCGTTCGCGTGGCAGTGAAAGCAGACCGTCGCCATCTTGCCCGCCGCCTCAGAGCCGCCCGGCTCTGTGGAACGATGGCACTTCATGCAGGTTTTGTCTTCCGGCGAAAACGGCGGCAGCTCTGATCGGGGCTCGTGGCAG
>JARRRH010000343.1:0-3691 GCA_037380925.1 Deltaproteobacteria bacterium
AAGGACTACAACCTCACCTGCTATGCCGCCTCTTACGGCAAGGGCATATACAGGACAGAAAACGGCGGAAGAAGCTGGTTTCCTCTGGACTTCGATCAGACCGACCTGTACGCCTACTTCAAACGCATCTATGTGGATCCACGGGACAGGAACACCTTGTACGTAACCACAACCGGTGGCGGCCTGTTCGCAATGGACCAGAACAGCCTCACCCTGAGGGCCATAGACGGGTTTGAAGGTGAAACCGTGAGTTCGGTCAGCTTCGCTCCATCCTCCTTGTTCAATGAGCAGAGCGGCACAGAAGTGCTTGCAGCCACCAACAGCGCGGGCATCCTGATGGCTCGTGACGAATCACACCCGTGGCTGCTTTGCAACCGGGGCCTCACTTACCGGGAGGTAAACGTTCTCTTTTCTGATCGCAACCTGCTCCTCGCAGGCACGACCAAAGATCTTTTCACATGGGATGAAGTTTCAACACAGTGGGTGCCGGCTTCCGAAGGAATCCAGAACAAAAACATCCTCTCCCTGTGCGCTGATTCAGAGGCCACGGTTTTGTATGCCGGTTCCGGTGCCTATGATGGAGAAAAAGGGTTTTTTCAAGAAATCCCCTGCCTTTACAAGAGCACGGACCAGGGGAAAACCTGGGCCTCTTCTGATGAAGGGATCCCGGATGGCACTCTGGTCTTCACCATAAGAGTGAACCCCGGCCGGCCTGAAAGAATTTACATAGGTACATCCGATGGAATCTATCGGTCCACAGATGCCGGCCTGCACTGGTCCCAAATGAATGAAGGGCTTCCCGAAGACCTGAACGTTTTTGATGTCAAAATCGCGAGGATGCCGGATGGTAAGGATGTGGTCTACGCCGCAACCGCGGCGGGTGTTTTTATGACCACGGACGATAATGAGGCGCGGTGGGTGAGCCGTAACTACGGCCTCGAACCCACCGCCATCACCAGCCTCCTCCTCATCCCTAAATAAAACCCCAATCGAGGCAAGCTCGATTTGAGGTTATTTGTTAATGGTTATTGGTTATACGGTTAAAAAGGCGAATGCCCGAACATGATATCGCGCTTCTGGTTTATTACTTCTCGCCCGCGACCCCCACTTTTGTTGTGGGGCTCGCTAGGGCCGCAGAGCTACCAGAGTTATGGGTTACGTGAAAAAAATTGGAATACTGAGTGTGGCTCTCTCGCTATTCCAGCCAATGAAAAAACGAAAGCAAAATAGGATATTTTCCCTGATGGCTCTGCCTGCCCTGTTGAGTTGCGAAGCACGGCTCATGAAATGAGACTATTCAACTGGGGTGCCTCTAGTGAGCCCGTTTTCTTAGGCGAATAAGCGAGAAATTTTTGCGTAACTGTGCATGGTGGAGATGGCTTGTGTATTACGTTCGGTCAAAGCTAGGGATGGAAGGTGGTGATGAAAAAATGAGCTGGCTTATTTTTTCATCATGGCATTCCGTTCCTGATAGTGCGATAGCGGCAGGCCGCAGAATGCGGCCCTTTGAGTGACGTTTCCTGGATCTCTGGTAGCTCTGCCTGCCCTGTTGAATTGCGAAGCACGGCTCATGAAATGAGACCATTCAACTGGGGCGGCTCGAGCGAGCAACGGGAGCGGGCGAGAGATATATATGCAACTGAACTATATTTCTTCCAACGTTATCCAGGCCGCGATTAACGTTCACAGGGAACTCGGTCCCGGTTTGCTTGAATCCGTTTATAAGGAGTGCATGGTCATAGAACTCCCAGAAATGGGACTCGACGTAAAAACAGAAGTCGAGGTTCCCGTGATCTATCGGGGTCACAGTATCAATAGCCTTGGGTACCGCCTCGATTTACTCGTTGAGAATAGAGTGATTGTTGAGTTAAAATCTGTGGAACAGGTGAGAGATGTCCACAAGAAGCAACTACTTACGTATCTCCGTCTGACAAACAAAGAACTTGGTCTGCTGATCAATTTCAATGCTGCTTTGCTAAAGGATGGCATTACGAGAATAATAAATTCTCGTTTCTTAAAAGCCCAGAATGAATCTTAAACCTCTGATAGCCCTGCGGCTCTAGCGAAGCGAGCGAGAGATAATCTGTTTCGAGATTTTGTTCTTTCGAGATTGTGTTTTTGAGTGTGCGTCTGTGGTTCTGAGGCTCTGGTTTGTGTGCTCGCTCAAAGCAAGGAAAGGAAGGCTTCAACGAAAATGAACTGGTTCATTTTTCATTACGGCCTTTCGTTCCTGATAGCGCGATAGCGGAAGGCCGTAGGCACTTTGAGCGGCGTTTCCCGGATCTCTGGTAGCTCTGTGGCTCGAGCGACCCTGAGCCGCGCCGAAGGGGGAGCGGGCGAGAGATAATCTTAAAAAGCTTTTGCGGTTTAATAAAATGCCCAATCAAATCGAACAAAGGAACTTCGACTACGACGAAGACGAAATCCGCCTCATCGACCTGATCTACCCGATCTACAAGCACCGTCGTTTCCTGATTCTCTTCTGCCTTGTGGTCGTCCTGGCCGTCGCGGCCATCAGCCTCACAATGTCCAAGACCTATGAGGCAACCGGCGTGATCCTCCCGGAACCCAAGGAGGCTGGTGCGGGCGAGGAAGTCAAAGCCGCCTTCTTGCAACAGTTCGGCGTGGCAGGCATCATGTCCTCCGCAGCCACGCCGGCTGAGGTGTTCGAGGCGATCCTCAAGAGTCGGGAGCTGGCCCGGCAGGTGCTTTACCGGTACAACTATTTCCGCAATAAGGGCGTGATCCGGGACAAGGAAGACGAAGCCGTGAAGTCATTTGTCGAATCCATAAAGGTGAAAAAGTCTCGGGACGAACCCACCTTGTCCGTGTCTGTTCAGGGCCACAGCCCTGTTTTTGCCGCGGACATTGCCAACACCTACATCATTGAGTTGGACAAATACAACAGGGAAAACACATTGACATCCACAAAGCGGCTCAGGAAATATATTGAAAGTCGCCTGGACGCTGCCGAAATCGAGCTGGACGAAGCCCAGCAAAATTTGAGAAAATTTCAGGAGGAACACAGAGCCATTTCCATCTCCAAGCAGGCCGAAGCCACCTTGAATGTCCTCTCCGAAATGGAATCCCAGCGGGTTGCCCTGGAAGTGGAGAAAGCAGCCAAGGAAAAATTTTACAGCGGCCCCCACATCGAGATTGAACAACTCAAGGCCAAGATGGAAGCGCTTCAGAAAAACATCAACCGCCTCACCTACTCCGAGGAGGAAAAGGTTCCTGTGGAACGGGAGGAGGGCAAGGTGGAGTTTTACATCCCGCTTACCAGGATTCCGGCCCTCAACTTTGACGAAAGCAAACTCCTCCTCAAGGTCAAGGCCAAGACCGGAGTCGTTTCCATGCTCACAACCCAGCTCGAACAGGCCAGGCTCGAGGAGGCCAAGGACATGCCAACCATCCATGCTCTCGACTGGGCAAGGCCTCCTCAAAGGCCGGCAAAGCCGAGGCTCAAGTTGAATGTGATCCTGGGTTTTGTGGTCAGCCTCTTTATTGGAATCTTTCTGGTTTTTTTCATGGAGTTCATGGAGAGAATGGATCAGGACCCCGAAACCTCCTCCAAGTGGCGCGAAATCAAAACCGGCCTCCGCAACATGATCCCATTCAAACGCAAAAGCCGTAAAAATCGTTAAAACCGCTCAAATCGTTGAACGACGTGAACGACTTCAACGATTTGAGC
>JARRRH010000344.1:0-5084 GCA_037380925.1 Deltaproteobacteria bacterium
GTGAAACCGTTGTGGTCCTGCCGCCACACCAACGCAGTGATCAGCAGGTTGAGTGAAGGCACTTTTGCACGCCAGGTAAGCGTGTTGCATTTCTCCAGCCACTTGGCGTGCTGGTTGAACATGGAGTCGATAACGTGAATGAAGGGCTCATAGCTGTTGATGAAACCGTGCCGGCCGCTCAGGGTGTAACCCTCCAGCCACCCTTCCACCGTGTGCTCGCTGAGCATCTCCATGACCCGACCTTTCGGTGCCAGATTGCCTCCGTCCTCGTCCTCCGGAAAATACTCCGCCAGCCAGACCTTCTTGGCGACCTCGTAGAGGGCGTCGAGCTTGTTGGATTGGGTCTCGTCCGGCCCGAAGACGCGGAAATTTTCCATATTAATCCGCATGACTTCCCGAAGGAAGTTTCCCAAGGTCGGGACGTTGCCGGCCACGGTTCCTCCGGGGTTCTTGACTTCCACGGCGAACTTGCGGAAATCAGGCATGTCCAGAGGCCTGCGCAGCAGACCTCCGTTGGTCACAGGATTGGCACTCATGCGCCGGTTCCCCTTGGGGGCCAGTGCCCTCAATTCGGGAATCAGGCGCCCCTGCTCATCAAAACGCTCCTCCGGCTTGTAGCTTCGCATCCACGATTCCAGCAACTTCAGGTGGTTCTTATTTCCGGCGACGTCTGTGAGAGGAATTTGGTGCGCCCGCCAGAAACCTTCCAGATAGTGCCCGTCAACCATAATCATCGGCCACCGCGGCCTGAAGGCTTTGCCGGTCTGCCGCGCCTCTTCCTGAAACTTGCGGATTTCAGAGACGCAGTGCTCCATGGTGGCTGCCATCGCCTGATGCATGCTGTCCTGATCGCTGCCCTCCACGAAATAGGGAGTGTACCCGTACCCGAAGAACAGGGCTTCGAGTTCTTCGTGGCTGATGCGGGCCAGGATGGTGGGGTTGTTGATCTTGTAGCCGTTGAGATGCAGGACCGGCAGCACTGCACCATCCGTGATCGGGTTGAGGAACTTGTTACTGTGCCAGCTCGTAGCCAGGGGGCCGGTCTCGGACTCGCCGTCCCCTACCATCACCAGGGTGATCAGGTCTGGGTTGTCAAAGACGGTCCCGAACGCGTGGGAAATGCTGTAACCCAACTCGCCGCCCTCGTGGAGACTGCCGGGCGTTTCCGGGGTTGCGTGGCTGCCGATGCCCCCTGGAAAGGAGAACTGCCTGAAGAAGCGCTGCATCCCCGCAACATCTTGGCTCTTGTCCGGATAGATTTCTGAGTAAGTTCCTTCGAGGTAGGCCTGGGACAGGACAGAAGGCGCTCCATGACCGGGGCCGGAGATATAGATCGCGTTCAGGTCGTATTTGTTGATCAGCCGGTTGAAGTGAATGTAGGTAAAGCACTGCCCCGCGTCCGAGCCCCAATGGCCCAGCAGCCGGGGCTTTATATGCTCCAGTTTGAGCGGCTCTCTGAGCAAGGGATTGTCCAGCAGATAGAGCATTCCCATGCACAGGTAAAGACTGGCTTGCCAGTAAGCGTCGATCTTTCGCAGCTCTTCGGGACTCAGCGGAGTCTCTTTGATCGTGGAGCGAGCCGGCCCGTAAGCGCCGATGTTCTCGTCTCCATGAATGACTATGGGTTGCGTGGCGGGAGTTATCATAACGGTATCCTCCTTTTATGGCCGTGTCTTTTTCGGCGTAATCGCTTCTGTCTAACCTGGATGTCCAGAAGCTTTGGATCGTTTCTTGCGGAATCTTTTTACTTTCCTTCGCCAGAATGCCCCGTGGCTTGCCACGGGGAGGCTTCACTTTTGAAAATACGACTAAAAAGAGAGACGCGGCAATGGGGCCAATCATGTATTTTGTGCCACCGTCTACCTCACTTCATCTGTCAAATCAGCGACCACCAGCATAATGGGTGGTACCAAAATGCACGGCTCGCTCGTCTTGAATGACGCTTTGGCCGGGTTCCATCATAGCGCCATGGGAAAGGAGAGGTCGAATACAGGCCTCTTCCTTAAGAAATACAGCCAATCACCTATTCTGAAACCGCAAGAAGTATAGTCTCTTGGGAAATGACCTTTCTGATTCGCGCATGGAACCGGAGACTTGTATTGAAAAAGCGGTTTCTTGGACAACGGGGGTTATTTACATGGTTAAGGTTTCTCTTGTTTGTTTGAACATCCTTCTCTCGCCTCATCATCAATGGGAAGTACCGGATTTCCCCCATTCGCGGCTTTTTCACCCCTAATTGACGCAGGTGCCATGAGTGGTTAAGTGAATTTAAAAAAGGATGGCCGTGAACGATGGAAACAGCAATATTTTTTCTGACCCTTCCACTCATTCTCTTCGGGGTTTTATTCCTTTCCGGATCGTTGGTCATGAGGGCCAGTCACCAGGTGGTCGATAGATTTTACTCCTATGGCGCTTTGGACGCCGCGAGAGCAAAAACGCTTGAAGAGCTCGGACTTACCCCTCCCGACCTCTTTGAGAGGATGTTGAGACTCCGTGATTACAAGCCCTATGCGCTTAATGCGCTCGTAAAAGAAGATTGCGTCCGTGTGACGAGGGAAGGAAAGCTCTACCTCGTGGAAAAAAACCTGGATGATAAACTTAAAGAGAAGGAAAGTTGACGAGTAAAGAGAGCGGATGTGGTCCTTATTCATCGCGGGATCACAGCAGCTTCCCGTTTACTTCCTCCCTTGAACTTTTGATTCGCCCGGCGAACGGCGGTTCCCGCGAGTGATTCGAATTCGGGAAAGCTTTAAACCTGCTGACCCAGGGAAGGAGATGAAATCTATGAAGCGCACATCTATGATCCCGCGGACTTTCAGTCGGCGCGATTTTCTCAAAGCAACGGCCATAGGCTCCGGCGGCCTTTTTTTGACCAGACTGGAATGGGCCTTCGCTGATGAGAACTATCAGCCCACCTGGAATCCATCTAAGTACAGCTACACGTCGTGGCAGAGCCTCTACGACAAGCAGTGGGAGTTCGACTACGCCGGGCGCAGCACCCATTCGGTCAATTGTACCGGAAGCTGCACATGGAAGGTGCAGGTCAAAGACGGGGTCGTGTGGCGTTGGGAGCAGGCTGCCGACTATCCCGCCATCGGGCCCTCGGTGCCCGACTACAACCCCAGGGGGTGCCAGAAAGGGGCTTGTGCCTCCGATTTTCACCTAGGCCCTAAGCGGCTCAAGTATCCTTTGAAGCGGGCAGGGAAGCGGGGTGAAGGGAAGTGGCAGCGACTTTCGTGGGACCAGGCTCTCACGGAGATCGCCGACCGCGTTGTCAAGATCATTCAGGAGCATGGGCCGGAGTACCTCAACGCCTTCACCCCGATTCCGGCCATGAGTCCTGTAGCGTATGCCTCCGGGTCTCGTCTGATGAATCTTCTGGGAGGCGTCAGCCACACCTTTTACGACTGGTACTGCGATCTCCCGCCCGGGGAGCCCATTACATGGGGAGTCCAGACGGATTCGGCGGAGTCCGCGGACTGGTACAACAGCCGGTTGGTCATTGCCTGGGGATCGAACGTCAATGCAACCCGCATCCCCGACGCCCAGATGCTCCAGAAGGCGCGCCTGCGCAAAGGGACCAAGGTCGTCGTCATCAGCACCGAGTACAACCCCACCGCCGTGCACGCAGACCGGTTTGTGCCGATCGCCCCCGGGACGGACCTGGCGGTAGCCCTGGCCATGGACCAAACCGTCATCGCCGAACGGCTCTACAACACCCGCTATATCAAGGAGCAAAGCGATCTTCCCCTGCTGGTGCGGGAAGACAACGGACGGTTTCTTCGCGAGTCGGACCTCAAGAAGGGAGGGTCGGACAAGACGTTTTACTTTTGGGATTCGTCACATGAGTTGACTGCCGTGCCAAAGGACAGCTTGCACCTGAAAGACCTGGATCCGGCTCTGGAAGGTCGCCGGCAAGTGGATACCCCGGAAGGCAAGATCCGGGTGACCACCGTGTTCGAAAAACTCAAGCAGGAATTGGATGGCAAGACACCGGAGTGGGCCGAGCAGGTCAGCGGTGTCAAAGCCGATGTGATTCGAGGCCTGGCCCGGGAATTCGCCCGAACCAAGCCGGCGATGATCATTCACGGAAACGGAGTCAACCAGTGGTATCACAATGATCTCGCCAACCGGGCGATGATTCTCCTCACCACTTTGACAGGGAATGTGGGCAAGAGCGGCGGCGGATTCAACCATTATGTGGGGCAAGAGAAGATCTGGACCGTCCTACTGGCACGCCGACATGTGGAAAGACGACCCGATGTGGCCGGAACTGAAGCCTTACTTCCATGAATCCGTGGAAAAGGGCTGGATGCCGCTCTGGCCTAACAAGTTGCAGGGAGACCCGAAGGCCCTGTTCATCTGGCGTGCCAACTGGCTCAGCCAGGCCAAGGGGAACGAGCGAATCGTGCGGAATCTTCTGCCCAAGCTCGACCTTATCGTGACCATGGACTTCCGCATGTCTTCAACGTGCCTCTACTCCGACTACGTCTTGCCCGCAGCCGGCTGGTCCGAAATGTGGGACCTCAACATGACCGACCTGACGACCTACATCCATCCTTTCACGCCTGTGGTCGCCCCCTTCTCCGAGTCCAAGACCACCTGGCAGGCATTCCGGTTGCTGGCAAAAAAGATCGAGGAACGGGCGCGGCAGACGAGCTTCACCAAGTATACGGACGAAATCCAGGGAAAGAAAATCGAGCGGGACCTCACCACCCTCCACGATCAGTTCACCTCAGGGGGCAAGCTTGCGGAAGACAAGGAGGCGGCCCAGTTCATCCTGAGCCGATCCGTCGAGACCAAGGGATACACCATGGAGGACATTGTCCTTCAGCCCAGGCGCTTCAAGGCCGCCGGCAAACACTGGACCAGCCCTGTTGTCGAGGGGGAGGCGTATGCACCCTTCAAGCGCTTTGTGGAAGACAAGCACCCCTGGCCTACCTTGACCGGCCGGCAGCAGTTTTATATCGACGCGCCCTGGTACATGAAACTGGGGATTGCCCTTCCCACCTACAAGCCGCCTCTTGACCTGGGGAAATACCCCTTGCGTTTCGCCACCCCCCACTACCGGCACGCGATTCACT
>JARRRH010000345.1:0-5107 GCA_037380925.1 Deltaproteobacteria bacterium
GCCACATGAGGCAACTGGGCATTTGGGTGGAGGTCACAACCCTGGTCGTCCCGGACCAAAATGACAGCGAAGCAGAACTGGGAGAAATAGCACATTTTATAGCAGGTATAGATCAGGGCATGCCATGGCACATCAGCCGTTTCCATCCCGACTATGAGTTCGGCAACTTCCGGCCCACGCCTATCGAGACGCTGAGAAAAGCCTACAGCATTGGAAAGGAAGCAGGGCTGGAACACGTTTATATAGGAAATGTCCCCGGCGCAGAGTCGGACACGGTCTGTCCCCGATGTCAACAGATTGTGATTAGAAGGAGAGCTTTTGCCGTGGAGGAAAACAGATTGGAGGATTCCCGCTGCCCTACTTGCGGCAGCCTCATCTCCGGTGTTTTCGCGTGAAGGACGGGGCATAGGGCGTAAGCTGAAGGCAAAATCCGAATGATCCCGAAAGAGGTAAAGAACAGAGGCTTTCATGCTTTCTCGCATTGCGCCTTATGCCTTTAGCCTCAAGCCATATAGGTATTGCATGGATCATTTTTGTGCGCAAACGTTTTTTCCGTGCTAACTCGTTTAAGGAGGTCGAGTGGATGGAGCAAAGTCTAAAAAGCAGTTTCAAGGACCGGATCGTTCGGGCCGCCAAGCTGGACGTGGACGTGTACGAAGAAGTCGAGGCGGACAAGGAGGCTATGGGTCAGGCTTTAGGAGTTGTGGTGCTCTCCAACATAGCGGCAGGCATAGGGAGTATTGCGGGATCATGGATAAGCACGCTCATTGTAGGCACCATACTCGGGCTCATCAGCTGGTTTGTGTGGGCTTATCTTACGTATATTATTGGTACCAAGGTGCTTCCAGAGCCCCAGACAAGGGCGGACTACGGCCAACTCCTAAGAACCATCGGGTTTTCCAGTTCGCCGGGCCTGATTCGCGTAGTGGGGATTATCCCGGGGCTTAGATGGATCGTATTCGTAGGGAGCTCTATCTGGATGCTTGTTGCCATGGTGATCGCGGTGCGAACGGCTCTTGACTACAAAAGTACCTTTCGAGCTGTGGCGGTCTGCTTCATCGGCTGGCTCATTCAGGGTATCCTATTTGCGATCATGTTCTCCCTGTTCGGAAAATCCGGACATTAAGAATGGAAAACTTTCCTTGCCGTCCTCTACGGACCGTTCAAGAAAAGATCGGTATGGGGATTGGGAAAGTCGCTGCCGGTTGGGAAAGGAGAGAAGGTATGCTGACGAAAAAGGAAGGTCAATATTTTAGGGGCTTGCTGGGCCGTGTTCTTGATGAGCTGTCCGAGAACCGCAAAGGCCTTTCAAATGCTGCACGGGAGCAAGTGAAAATGCCGGATTTGATAGACGTGGCTGCTGGAGAGTATGGAAGGTTCCTCAATCTCAGAATGTGCGAACGAAAAGCGGGTCTCGTGCGCAAGGTTGAAAAAGCTCTCCAGATGATTGAGGATGGGAGCTATGGAATTTGTCAGACCTGCGGAGAACGGATCGGGAAGGAAAGGCTGAAGGCAAGGCCTGTGACACAACTGTGTATTCAATGTAAAAGAAGGCAAGAAAAACAAGAGAGGTTAAGGTCCCTGTGAGCGGTCCGGAAATTGACGCCTCAGAAAGCCGCAGGGTATTACGGAAGTTATCTTTTGAAATGAGGCTATGAAAGGAGGGCTTATGTCCAAGATTGCTGTAATTATAGACGACATGTTTGAGGACGTAGAATATCTGGAGCCTGTGAAAGCCTTCAAACAAGCAGGCCATGACATTGTTCACGTGGGGCTTGAGGCGAACCGCACCGTGAAAGGTAAAAAGCAAGGAACAGCGGTTAGGATAGACACACCGGTAGCCCGTGTTTCGCCGGATGATTTCGATGCCCTTTTAATTCCCGGTGGATATTCGCCGGATAAGTTAAGAGCTCACGAGGAAGCTGTAACATTTGCAAGAGATTTTGTGGAGAGCGGCAAACCTGTTTTTGCTATCTGTCATGCGCCGCAGCTGCTGATTACAGCCGATGTTTTAAAAGGGCGAAAGGTAACCGGATGGAAATCCATTACACAGGACATCAAAAATGCAGGAGCTGAGTTCATAGATCAGCAAGTGGTGAAGGACGGGAACTTGATTTCGAGTCGCGGACCAAGCGATATACCGGCCTTCATCGGAGCATCTCTGGAAGCGCTCGAACAATAAGCCAAAATCCCCCCGCCCGCCTCGCCTGAGCGGCTCGCGACCCGCCTGCCATGCGAGATATGCTCGGATGCTAACACAGGGGCGGTAACCTCGGGTGAAAGTAACGGTTTTCTGCTTTAAATCGCTAAGGCACGAGCGGGCAGGGGAGATTTTTCTTACTCTCGGAGCATTAAATTGTTTACATGGAGCGACATAAATACGGGGGTTGTGGGGCTTTTCTGAAGTGACTGGTGGGAGGCCGCCGTCCGGTCCTCACCAGTTGCACGGATGAGTTCAATTTTAGCGCTTTGTCGAGAACGCTGGTGAAGACCGGACCAGGCCGGGAGCCTCGGAACACAAGAAAAGCCCCATGACCCTCGGAAATGCAAACAATATTTTGCTCTCCTTAATAAGTTGAACGACTTCAACCGCTTCAGCGATTTTTACGATTTGAACGACTGAAGCTCTGAGGTTCTGGTTAGGGGTACCTGATTTTATTTTGAAAAATACAGGCTTCACCTTATTGTCTAAAGCAAGGCCCCCCTTCAAACTCCAATCGTAACGGAGTCCCCCGCTGCTTTTCACAAGAAGTGCTGCGTGCTCTGGGCGAGGTAAAGCTCAGGGCTTTCACGGGCTTTCAAGAAAGGAGTCAATCATGGCAACCAAGAAAAATAATGAGGTCATGCACAAAGAGTTTGCTTCCATCGGCGCCGAATCCGGCCTTAAAGCAGCCTTTGAGGCCATTCGGCAGAACTTGGAGGGGCCCCCTCACTCTCCGGGACTCGTTGTCTTGGATAAACAAGGAAAGTGCGCGGGTGTGCTGACCATGGATGACTTGATGACAGAACTCGGCATGCTTTATCATGATGCTTGCGACAAGCCGGGTCAAAAGGACTGGGCGGACAAGTTTTTTAATCAATGCGAGATAGCCGGTCTTCGTAAGATCTCGAACATCATGAGCGGGAAAGGGTTGACCGTGAAGGGCGGAGACGATTTTGACAGGGCGTGCGAGGTGATTCTTGATAGAAATCTGAATCTGGTTCCGGTAGTAGATGAGAGTTCAAAAGTAGTTGGGATCATAACGAGGCGGATGGTTCTTGAAGAACTGGGCCCCAGGATGTTCAAGTAGAGCAGGCGGAGGAGGATTCCGGCGGCAGGCGCCTCCGTGGTGAATCCTCCTATTTGGCCAGGGATTCGATCTTCTTTAAACGCGATGGGTGCCGCAACTTGCTTAAGGCTTTTGCTTCAATCTGACGAATCCGTTCCCGAGTCAGCCCGAACTCCTGCCCCAGCTCTTCGAGAGTGTGCGTCTTTTTTTCTCCGATTCCAAAACGCTTCCTAAGTATGGTCTCTTCTCGAGGTTCGAGCGTGGCCAGAATCCTACTGATTCGATGGGCCACGTTCTTCTGAATGGACTCGTCTTCAGGGGAGTTTGATTCTTCGTCCTTTATGAAATCGAGCAATTCGGAGTCGCCGTCTCCTATAGGCGTGTGCAGGGACACCGTGTGCCTCAGATGACCGTTTTGAAGGACTTCTTCCACCTTTTCCAGCGAAAGCCCCGTTTTGCGGGCGATATCTTTGGACGTCGGCTTTGCGCCCGTCTCCAAAGTCAGGGAGCGGGCGGCGCGTAGCACCTGATTCCGCAATTGATGCGTATGTGCAGGGCGGCGGATTGTGAGAGATTGATTTTGAATGACGCGGATCAAAGCCTGTCGGATCCACCAGGCCGCATAGGTGCTGAACCTGAAACCCAAGTGGTAGTCAAACTTCTCTACCGCCCTCATAAGCCCTATATTTCCCTCCTGGATGAGATCCAGGTAAGAGACACCTCGGCCGGTGTATTTGCCGGCCATGGCGACCACAAGACGCAAGTTGGCTTCAATAAACGTGTTTTTTGCTTCTTGCAGCCGAGTGTGAGCTTCGCGCAGCTCTTTTGAGTCTTCGCTCCGGGGGGATTTGCCGGTTGGATTTTTCCCGTTGCTCTCGCACCCAAGCTGTTCGAGTTCCTTCTCAATTCGCCGTATTTGAGCGTCACTGAGCTCTTGATCGCCGATCAGCGTTTTGCCGGCAACACCGGAGCAAGCACTCTCTTCCTCATCCCAGATTTTCTCGAAATTAATCCCAGGATAACGACGCAGCACCCTGTTGATTCTTAGCTTGGCAGTCTCAATTATTTTTGCGAGCTCGATTTCCTGCTCCGGACTCAAAAGGGCCCTTTCGGTTGTTTCCTTGAGGTAAGTCCCTATACATGTTTTCTCGTAAGCGTCCGAGAAAGAGGATTCCTGCTCCAGAAACACTTCCGACTCATCGTCGGGCGCGCAGGAATCCTTCCGCTTCCCCATCTTTTCATCCTTTTTCTTATGCAACATAGTCCCGGTTTTCTCCAGCCAGTTGTCCAAATAAACTACTAAAAATGATAACCCCGCGATTTCCGGTTTCAACCGCTCTGTGAAATCACCGGGTGATTTCATGTAACGTTCCGCTTCGCGGGACTCTGAAAACACCGCAGCCGAACACTCTAAGGTGCAGATGGCCTGTTTTTTGTAATTTTGGCAAAAGTGCTCGAAAAGTTAATGTGGATTTCTCTTTGTTAGGGAGAGGATTTGGGTTTTCATGATTCAGGAATTAAACAAACCAGAACCTCAGAAGTCGGAGCGTTAGAGCCTCAGAAACACAGAAGCAAAAAAACGGTTTGAAACGTGAACGGTTTGCACGACTTCAACGTTCTTATGTGACTTCTGTGGCTCTGATCTCTGAAGCTCTGAGGCTCTGGTTTTCGGATACCCAATACCCGGTACTAATGGACGGAGCAGGAAAAACAGGGATCGTAAGCTCGCACCAGTTGCTGGCACCTCAACCGAAGCGAGGGCTCTCCGTCTCCGGAAAAACGAGCCGCCAGCAAGCGCAGGTCTTCCTCCATGTTGGCGAAATTGTGAGAGGTGGGGG
>JARRRH010000346.1:0-3657 GCA_037380925.1 Deltaproteobacteria bacterium
CCCGACTTCCTGAATTCAAAAGAAAAAAATGATCATCACGAAAGCACCCCGGTGAAATAGTGCTGACGCAATTTCACGGGGCAGGCGAGAAAGAAATTATGTTTTCACGGTTTCAACGATTTTAACGATTTCAACGGGTCTCTGAGGTTCTGAGGCTCTGATCTCTGAAGGTCTGGTTTTCCAATTCATCAATCATCAATAGTCAATCCAAAGAGGTCAACCCTTCCTTGATGGCAAATTTTGTGAGTTCGGCAATGCTCTGAATTTCCAGACGCTCCATGATCCGGCGGCGGTGGCTTTCGATGGTCTTAACGCTCAGGTTCAGCCTATAGGCGATGTCCTTGGTGCTCTTGCCCTCCGCAAGGAGCTGAACGATTTCCCGCTCTCGGTCTGTCAAAAGAGAGAGCTTTGACGTTTCTTTGTCCGAGGGCACCTTCAGAACCTCCTCAATCATGATGCTTGCGATGGAGGGGCTCAGATACACTTGGTTGTTGGCCACAGTCTGAATGGCTTGGACCAACTCCTCAAAAGCGCAGTCCTTCAGCAAATAGCCGGACGCGCCCGCCTCGAACATGCCTTTTACAAAACGCTTGTCGGAATGCATGGACAGCCCGATCACCTTGGAATTTGATGACTCTGAAACAATTCTGCGCGTTGCACTGATTCCGTTCAAGTCCGGCATGCTCACATCCATGATCACCACATTAGGTGAAAGCTCCTTCGCCAGCGTCACCGCTCCATGGCCGTTCGCTGCTTCCCCAACCACCTCCATGTCCCTCTGATCCCTCAACATGTTGAGAAGGCCCTGTCGGGTAATTTTGTGGTCGTCGGCCAACACAATTCTGATGCGAATAGCCCGCTCCTTCACAGGGCCACGCCTCCGTTCGACAAAGGCGCCGAAAGGATGACACAGCAACCTCTGCCGGGTTGAGATTCGATCGCCATGGTTCCGCCTATCGATTCGAAGCGCTCCCGGATACTGAAAAGCCCGAATCCGCCGTTTTCTTGAAGATAAGAATCGGTCTTTGATGGGTTGAACCCCACCCCATCATCTTCCACCCTGATCACAATATGGTCATGCTCCCGGCTGATTGAGATCTTCGCGCTCCTTGCCCTTGCGTGTTTTGCCACGTTGACCAAAAGCTCCCGCACAGAGTGAAAAAGAAAAATGGATGTCTCATCTGCCAGGGGCTTGGCCTGTCCTTCGATGGCCACGGTGCAAGAAATGCCGTTCACCTTATGGAATTGTTCAACGAGCCAGTCCACCGCCTCCTCGAAACCGAGTTCGTGAATCACCGGGGTGCTCAGCTCAAAAGTAAGTGACCTGACCTCCTGAATCGCCGCCTTGATCATATCCGTGGCGTCATCCAAGCAAACCCCCGCATCCCCCGGCGACACCAAACTACGAAGACTGTCCAGCTTGATCCTTGCCATGGCCAAGGCGTGCCCGATGTTGTCATGGAGGTAGGCGGCAATCTGCCGTCGCTCTCTCTCCTCAGTAAGGGTGAGCTCAGAGGCGAGGGACCTGAGTCGGCTTTGATACACGAGGAGGTGGTCCATGGTTTCTTTGCGTCTTTTTAGCTCGGAGGTGAGGTCTTCTTTTGCCTTCATCAAATCCGCAGTACGTTCCTTGACCCGTCTTTCCAGTTCCGCTTGATTTTCCCGCAGCTTGTCCTCGGCCTTCTTGAGATCCGTAATGTCTCGGAGCATGGCCATGACACCAATGGGCCTTCCCCGACTTCCCCGCAAGAGCGAGTTGTGCATCAGGCCGGGAAAAACCGTGCCGTCTCGTCTGGCATGCCAACTTTCGCCTATGAATTTGCCCATCTCACGCACCTGGCGGATGGCCTCCTCCACGGAGGGCATTTGTTCGGAGGTATGAAAAATAGAGAAATGCTTTCCGATGATCTCTTCCACCTCATAACCGTGAAGGTCCGCAAAGGCCTTGTTCACAAACAGGACATTCCCCTCCAGGTCGGAAAGGGCGATACCCTCGCTGCTCTGTTCAACCGCCTGCGAGAGGAGGTGCAGCCTTTCTTCCGCCCATTTGCGCTTCGTCACATCCGTGGCCACGCCGCGCAATCCGACGACCTCATCGTCCTTGTAGGATGGTTTACCCAAGGTGCGCAGCCATCTGATTTTTCCGGATCTTTCCAGCAACCGGTACTCTCGCAGAATCAAACGCCCGGAAGAAATGATCTTCTGAAACTGATCCTTGGCCAGAACAAGGTCTTCCTCGTAGACAAAGTCCCACAGGGATCTGCCGATCAGTTCTGAAGGATCGTATTCAAGGATAGGCTTGATGGCTGGACTAATGTAAGTGATGATACCGTCGGGATCCAGGGTGTAAAGCACGTCATTGATGTTCTCAACCAGGGTGCGGAGGCTGTTTCCGTTATCACCCAAGTCGATTTCCATCTTCTTCCGATGGCGTTCTCGCTCTTCGAGCTCCTCAACCCGGAGGCGCAATGCCTTGAGCTCCTCCAAAAGCTGCGCCTTGGTTTGACCTTTTCCTGCCATCGGAAGCCTCATGTGGGTCGGGCGTTCCCACTGGTTGGACAAGGACAGACATTCGCCGGCGTCCTTATCCTCAAACCTAGATCGCTTCGCTCACATCGGAGTACTGCACTACTGGGACATTGGAACCAAGTGTTGACGAACCGTCATTCCGGCCCAAAAACGGGTTCGCAATCTCACCCAAAAATACTGATAAGCGTTACAAAATTTCCGGATGGTTAAGTTATCTAAACTTGTACTCTTTTTGAATGCCCATGTCAATGATTGGAAATCTCTCTGATCGCCGGCAAGGCATCACCTGCGGCGTTGCCTTTTATCGCTCCTCTCGTTCGACCTGGAGGCTCTCGACAGGCTTGCGCGTATTATTCATACGCCTCAGTCATCGCTCCTCGGCGCCTTGCATCTAACACCTTGCTGGTGATCAGGAATAGATAGTGAATGACATTTTTTGCCTTTCATCTGGAACGGCAAAAAAATATCCTGATTATCCGGTAAATCCTGTCTGATTTATCTTTTCCTATTATCGCTGGAGGCGGGGCAACCTTTTCATTTATCACTGCTCGAGACGGTGGATTAAGGTTGATTTAGTCGCCCAAATAAGCCTGTCATTTCGAAGGAATGACGTGACTGAGAAATCTTTGAAAAGAAATCGGAAAGAAACTGGGCTCTGAAGCTATTGGGGAAAAGGGGGCTCCCTCTCAAAGTTAATCTTCAGAAGCCACGACGATCCGGTCCTTGTTCAATTCCCAAGTCTTGGCTCCGATTCCTTTGACCTTCATAATGTCTTCGGGTTTCTTAAAAGGACCGTTTGTCTCCCGATACTGTATAATCCGCTCGGCATACGCAGTGCCGATGTTGCTGAGTTGCGTCAATTCATCCACAGAGGCGTTGTTGATGTTGACCTTTCCTTCCTCTGCGTAAAGAGCTGGAACAAACGCCATGAAAACCGCGACCACCAAACATAACACCAGCAATCTATTCTGATACCGCATGTTCGACCTCCTTTTTAATGAGCCCCCTTTCCCCCAATGGGATACCATCCATATCGCAATTTTCGTACCGGGGACTTAGAAAGGAGCGGTTCTTGCCTCATGGCACACCCTGTTTCCTGGGTGGAACCTTTTACCCTCACGGGTGAAT
>JARRRH010000347.1:0-6214 GCA_037380925.1 Deltaproteobacteria bacterium
GAGCTTTGCGACACCAACACAACCTGTCCCTATTGATGATCGATATCGATTACTTCAAAGTGCTTAATGACACTTATGGACATCAGTGTGGAGATTATGTCATAAGGGAAATAGCAAGGATTCTCAAGCGGAATGTCCGAGGCTCTGATCTGGTGGCTCGTTACGGTGGAGACGAAATAGCTGTCCTCTTGGTTGAAACGGACAAGAGTAGCTCTCTGGAGGTGGCGGAAAAACTGAGAAACAAGATAGCAGGAACCGCTTTTAGATGGCGAGGGAAATCGGTGGATGTTGGGATTAGCATTGGCCTGGCTACAGGGCCATCTACGAACATTAAGAACAAAGAGGATTTATTGAACGCAGCGGATCGGGCATTGTATCGAGCCAAAAAGTCGGGGAAGAATGCCGTGATTGCCTTCAAGCAAAAGGGAAAGGAGACAATTTAGGAGATCCAGCCGATCGGTTTTCCTTGACATTCGGTCCAGTTTACCTATTCTCAAAGTGTTGTTTTTTCCAACCTTAAACCTCCATTAGGGAAGTCTTCCATGGGTAAAACCCTCAAAATGTGCAAGCCCTGCTCCTGGCTGGACGGGTTTCCGTTCTCTCGGGAGATTCCAATTTTGATGATCGAGTTAGCAATGAGGGCCTTCAAGATTTAATGTCGGTCTTCGTTTTCCATGAAGAGCCTATGCAAGCGGTTAATTTGGGAAGTTTGTAGCTCTAAATTTTTCAACCTTACAACTGCTGATTGAACCCTTTCTCGGTTTTTCTCATGCAGGCATTTGGCAAGACTTATTTATTGAAAGACTCGCGTAGAACGAAGGATGAATGAAGAAGAAATTGAAGGTGACCCCTCTCAACTCCATGGCCCGCAGATTGACCCAAACCAAGCTCGGCCAAAAAGCTTTGATCCAACCGAACAGGATATCTATCCTGAAGCAGAAGCCTACCACTCGGGTCTATGGCGGCCTGGCCTTGGTGGCGCTTAGTTTTTCAGGTATGCCGGCCCTGGTTTTCTTAAGCCACCTGTCGTTCAAAATGAGCAAACCGATGATAATCGCCGTTGGCGGTCCTGTTGTTTTCATCTTAATGCAAATCATGTTGGGGGTGGGCGTTTATCTGGCTGGGCAGAACTACGCTATGGAATTGCTGCTCTGGGCGACCAAGCGTTTTCTGGAAAAATATGCTTAACCGAGGTTTCCATTTCCAGTATCATATCGGGGAGACAACCAGATTTTGTAAACTCACTCCAAACCTTATGGCAACTATGGCTCATATTTTTGACCGGCACTTCAGCTCTCACCAAAATTCTGGCCGCTGTTCGCCTGAAGTCGAGACACAGCCTCCTTCCGATTCTAGTTTTCTCGCAAGCCTTGGCCCAGGTTTTCCTGAAGTCTTTCACTCTGTCGGTACCGATTTCAGCCAATTCCGAGGGAGTTTTGCCTTCTTTTGTAAGCCTTTCAACCTCCTCTCCGGTCTATCTTGGGGAGATCGACGTAGCATGGATCTGTGGTTTGGCGATGTCAAGGACTCTCATCCCTCCAAAAAACTCTTGCAAGTGGGTTACATTGCTTTTAGAAGCAGCCACAGGATAATCGCCCCGAGAATCATGACGGAACAGAGGATCTGACCCATGGACAGGATGCCCCAGAAAAGGCCTATTTGCTGATCGGGTTGGCGAAAGAACTCGGCTATAAAACGCATGACCCCGTAGCCGCCGAGAAACAGGCAGACCATGGATCCTGGCCGATAGTCCCGGCCCTTGAGTTTCCAGAGAATGGTAAAGAGGAGAACCCCTTCCAGGGCTGCTTCATAGAGTTGGGATGGATGCCTAGGGAGGGGGCCGCCCGTGGGGAAAATCATCGCCCACGGGACATTGCTGGGTCGACCGAAAAGTTCGCCGTTTATAAAGTTCCCCAGTCTTCCCAGACCCAACCCGATAGGGGCCGTCACAATGACCGTATCTCCCACCTCCCAAAAGGGCAGATGATGGCGCCGGCAAAAGAGGATGCCGGCAAGGAGGGCGCCGGTGAGCCCTCCGTGAAAAGACATGCCCCCGTGCCACACGGCGAAGATCTCCAGGGGATGGCGGATGTAGTTGCCAAGGTCCATGTACTGGTAGAGGAGGACATAGCCGAGACGAGCGCCGATGACGAGACCGACGGCCAAATAGAAGATGAGATTTTGCAGCATGGCGCCCTGAAGCCCAAGTTCCCGAGCCCGCCGCTGCCTCTTTATCAGGAAATAGGAAGCCAGGAAGCCCAGGGCGTACATGATTCCGTACCATCGAATCTTTATCGGACCGATATGAATCAGATCCGGGTTGATGTTCGGGTATGGCAGCATAACAATCCTTCCACAGAATACTGAGCCGAGAATATAAAACGGGTTTTCCCGCTCATGCCGTTCCCATGATGGCCGTTACCCTATTGTCATGGTGCCGGGGTCCTGCCGAGGTCTTTCAGCCGACGGAGATATTGAAGTCTCCGTAAGACGTAGGCGCCGCCCTCCTTGCCAAAAGGCACATATTCAGCCACACGCCATCCCTCACTTGCCAGGGAAACCTTCGTTTCATCGGAAAGGCCTTTCAGGAACCCGAACTCCAGGGAGCCCTTAGCCCGGAACAGTTTCGCCTTGGCCCAGCTTATGATCTCCGGGTCGTGGGTGCCGATGCAAAAGGGCAGGCCGCTATTCGCCAAGCGCAAGGCCAGACCTTCCAGCCGTTGTTGGATCTCCGCAAAATCCATCGTGTCTCCCAGGTAGGCTCCTTTAACGAGGCGTATCCTGACATCGCGACTTATAAGGTTCTCCATGTCTTCGGCCGTCCTGTCCAGATAGACCTGCAGGGCGAGAGAGACTGGGTATCCTTTATCAGCAGCCTCAAGAGCTGAGCCGACATAGAAATCGACCAGACTCTTTGCTTCCATGTCGATCTCGATCCCGATCTTGGCCGGTGCGGCAGCAGCGCAGATGCTCAGGAGTTTCCGGCGGCAAAGCTCACGATCGAAGCCCGCTCCCAGGGTCGAGAGCTTGATCGCGAACGACGCGTTCAGCCCCTGCTCCTCTATGGCTCGAGCGGACGAGATGTAGGCGCGTGCCGACCCAGCGGCCTGGGCGGTGTTATGCGAATACTTTCCCAGGACGTCCAGCACGGTCTTTATCCCCAGCACGTTGCGCGCCCGGCACCACTTCAGGGCGCTGCGCCGGTCCGGAAGGAGCCAGCGGTCCCCGTCTCCATTGCTTCGGGGCGTCCGCCCTATTTTGGGCGCCCCCTTTTTTTCGATGGGTACTCTCGGCATGGCCGTCACGGTTGGGGAAGGCTATTTTTTGACATCACACGAATCATGCTCTTAAAAGTGCAAAAAATGACCCAACCAGAACATGAAAGCAAAACCCAAAACATGCAAGATCCACCATCCGGGTTTCCATAGAAAGAATTTGTGCATGCGATCCTCCTAGCTCCAAAGTAAATGCCCCAAGGTATACACCGCGGAGAGTGTGAACAGATGCACTCCCCACCAGCCCATGTTGGGATATCGAAAGAATCTTCCATGCCGGGCAGGAGTGTCTTCACCTCTAAGCAGTTCCAGCTCAAAGATGACCTTTCCCAGCATGAAGTTTACAAACAGAATCGCGATGTCGGGGAGTAGGGTTCTTTGACATAGGCATAGGCTACTGTCTTCCTGAACAAGAACAAGATCGGAACGAGGATCATGCCGATCAGGCCGGCAATAAAAGGAATGTAGTTCAGAGGGAGTTCCGACGGCGGGTGAATTCGGCCATGCAGCACCCATCCACCCAAGGATACGAACACCAAACCGAGTATAAGAAGCAGCCGAAGTTTCTGCTTTTGCATCATCTTGAGCTTCTCCTGTCCAGCTTCAATCTTCTGAACGTAGGTCTCTGGCCATCCAGTGAGCGAGACCCTCCAGCAAGCTTTCCAGGATCTTCGTCATTCTTGAAGATAGGATGGCTTTCAGTTTTGTCAATCACCCTACGGTACACCCGGTGTAGCAAATCCAAGGATTCCCAGCATGTTCAAAAACTACCACGAACCATAGGAATCTTCAATTCAAACATTTGAAGAGGGCCCTCCGCATCCCGGACGTGCTAAAGCGCTCGGCAAACCCTGACGCCTATCCGCTCCGAACATCCTGACAGGATGGAGGATGAG
This sequence comes from Deltaproteobacteria bacterium, assembly GCA_037380925.1. Classification (GTDB taxonomy): domain Bacteria; phylum Desulfobacterota; class DSM-4660; order Desulfatiglandales; family HGW-15; genus JARRRH01. Next base: position 4,172 of record JARRRH010000347.1, read on the forward strand.
GTTGGTGAAAGGCGGCTGGGTATTCACAAGAGTACTTGGCAGCAATACGAATTTGGAAATGTACCCAAAGGCGACATCCTGGAGAAGAAGAGCTGGAGCTCCTTTCCCTATCTTCTATAGAATAGACTGCGCTCCTGCTCGATAAGCAGGGCGTAGGCGGGAAATCGGGGTTACAGGGAGACTAGGGTAACCGGCAAGGTGGTCGTGTATGATAGCAAGTATGAGGTAAATGGGGATGAAGAGCTTAATTGGGAAGTCGTAACGTGAGATCTGCGCGGCACTTCGAAAGATTTGTGGGGGTAGCGCTAAATCGGCCGATTATTCAGTACTGCGCTGCTAGTCGGAACCCAGGGGTGGCCGTGATGACGTCAAAATCTCGTGGATTTCGCCTGCGCCGATGTGGCAGATAATCCAGATTTAGCAGATCCCAGCGGGTCGGTTTTCCTTGACATTTAACTGAGTTTGCCTATTCTGAAAGTGTTGTTTCTTCTCTAACCTTTAACCTCCGTTCAGGGGGTTCCCCCAATGGAGACGCGTCTTAAAATGTGCAAGCCTGGCTCCTGATGGGATGGTTTCCGTCCTGTCGGGAGGTCTCAAATCCCATCCTGGAAAAACCAAACCCATCGTGAGATGGGCACGGAAAGCCACGGGTCTTGACAGTTCTCGTTGACCCAGTAGCAGTATTGCGGGCTTCCATTAGATGTTCAACCAGGTCTAGCCCAGGCAAAACCGGATTTTAAAAGACAGCCGAGCTGCCGAATGTGACATCGTTAAAGTCATAAAAGGCGATGCGTGGTTTTTGTTTTTGGGAACCTGGAGGGGGTATTCTGATCACTGTTAAACCTTATAAAGGAGGCTGCCATGAAGAAATCCGCATTGGTCTTAGCATTCAGCTTGGTTTTCCTCTTTTCTTTTAGTCTGCGTCTGCAAGCGCAAACAGGTAATGAAATAATCGAACCAGTCACCAGCACGTGGTACCTAACACCCAAGAGTTTTCCTTTAAATAAAGATTCTGCTTTTGCGACTTGGGAAGCTTTTGGCATAGTGCTCAGCGATACTGGAACAGGACTATTCCATGGAGCAACAGTTCGCTGCATGGGATCATTTTATGTGAATAAAGGTGTTTTCGAAGATGATATAGGATATGGTTATTATGTTCTCCAAAATGGAGACAAGGTATTTTTTAAAACGACCTTTGTTCGTAAACCAGGGGTTCCAAGCAAGGCAACTACCACGCTAATTGGCGGCACCGGTAAATGTGAAGGGATTCAGGGCAGTTATGATCTAGTATCTCATAGCTTAAAGCCAGCCATGGAAGGGATTTACCAGGCCTACAACAAGTTGAGCATCAAATACAAGCTTCCTTGACCAAAGGACTGGTAAAATCTGACATTTTATTTAGATGTATGGATTAAGCCAGGGTTTCATAATCCTGGCTTTTTTGTTGGGATTTCTATCACTCGAGCCACCTCGTGAAAGACCTTTTCGTTTTGCTATCTACTCCTTCTAAGGCTTAATTCAGGATTTCAAATACAATCATTAATATTGGGGAGACATTCAAAGTGAAGTATTCGATAAGCTATATTCGGGAGAAGATGAAATTTCCCCGCTTTCGGACGGGCACCCTACCTGCATTCACAGGAAAATTTGTTATATTCGTTATATTCGCTATTCCTGCCTCTACAATTCTTTCCGTTTCAATCGGATACTGTAATTTTCCTCCAGAAAGTGGAATCGTTTTTCATAGGATATATGTAACTGTTTGCACACCTTGCAGGTGGGAAGATCAGGCCATTATAATGAACTGAAATCATTACCGATAATAACTAGATAACGGAGGATTTTCTGGCACGAAAGTTGTATTGGTACCACGGGGGGGATAAGCTTGTGGATCCCCCGCCTTAGCTATCTCGCCTCTTTTTTATGAAGCAGGGCCGTTACGGCCCTGCTTTTCGGTGGCTCAGCAAGACCGTTTCCGTTTCATAATCCGTGGACGATATTTCATTCGTCCTCTTCAGCTTGCTGAATTGAATCTCACATGGT
>JARRRH010000348.1:0-5061 GCA_037380925.1 Deltaproteobacteria bacterium
CCAGCACGTGCCTCATGCGATGATCCGCGGAGAGCGTCGTGGCTTGAGGTGAGAGGGTTAAGGACCTTCACTTGGCTGCGGGAAGCGATCGACACAGATCCTGAAGAGGGGACAGCCGCCGGTCGTTGAGTTCGTCAAGCAAGCCGTTTAGGGAACGCAGGGCGGGCGGAATGTAGGCTTCAAAATACCCCTTGCCTTTGACTTTACACAGGTAGGAAAAGGCACCCAGAATCTGCAGGTTTCTCTGAATGGCCAGGTACGGAAAATACTTGTCCACGCTGTCGACCCAGCGGGAAGCATACCTCCCAAGCAATCCTAAGTATGCCCTGTAAATTTGCTTCTTTTCCTCCCTTGAAAGGTTGGCATAAGGATCGATGATAAGGGAAGCCAAATCATAGGCCAGAGGCCCGATACGTCCGCCTTGCCAGTCAAGGATTCCGACCTTGTCTCCTGAAATGATGATATTCCTGGATTGAAAGTCTCGGTGAAGAAAGAAACGGCTTTCAGCCCTTGACGCTGTGTCGGCCAGGTGATCAAAACAGGCCTCCAGCTCCGGCCGCTCGTTCTTCAGGCCGAGGTAATGACCCAGGAATGCACTTTTGAAATAGTCGGATTCATACCGGCGCATCACAATACGATCATATTTTTCACTTTGGCAGGTCCATGCCGGATCAAAGCCTTCAGATCCGTGGATCTGCAGCTGAACCAGTGTTCCCGTGATTTTTTCGTACAGGGGTTGCCGGTTCTTCTGCCGGGAGACTGCATCGTGAAGAGAGGTATCCCCCAAATCCTCCATGATGAACCACCCTCCATTTAGATCATGCCGGTATATTTTTGGAAGCGGTAATCCCTTATCAAAGAGATGCTTTCCAATCCTGAGGTAGGCAAAATTCTCACGACGGGAAAGGGCATTGACAGGCCTGTTTTCCATGGCGATAAAGCTTCCTTCCCCCGAAGAAGGGGCAATCCGCCAAAAGGCCCTATCGGAGCCGTCCCCAGGAAGACGTTGCGCCTCGAATCCCCTCAAAGGCGGCCCGTTTTCTTTGAGCCACGACTCAATGAAAGCTGCCATGTCCGCGCTGATTCTGTTGTGTTCCTCCCTTTTCATCCTTCGCCCTACCAGACCTCGAAGCAAAAGGCATTGCAACTCTATGGAGATATCGTCTATATATAGAAATCCTAGAAGCGTTCAAAAGTGTTTGCGTGGGGCATCGCCCTGGAAAGGGCTGGCACCCTTTCTGGCCTTCCAAGGGCTCCCGGCCTAGTCTTTTCAGCGACTTATCTGCGAGGGAAACTTGCCCCCTCCGCATTCCCGGTCCTCACCAATAGGCGCAGGAGAGAAATTGTAAAACTCTGCGTAGGACATTGGTGAGGACCGGGCTGCGGCTTCCCCCACAGATAAGTCACGAAAAGAACGGCGGCCTCCCACCAGTCAGTTCAGAAAGGGCCCCAGCCCTTTCTTTTATCAAGCCTCGTTCAGGAGATCACTTCACGAGTCCATGCAAACACTTTAAAACGACACCAGTAAATCAATATGCGAGCAGAGGCATCTTTTTGTCAAGGGTTGAGGAGAGCCTTTAGCCGATGGGCTGGTATGGATTGAGTGATGGGTAGATTCCTGATATTGGATATCGGTGCTGGGACCATGGACGTTCTATGTTACGACATAGAGTCCGGTATCCATTACAAGGCGGTGGTGAAATCTCCGGTCGTTGCCCTGGCAGAAAAGGCGGCGTGCTTACCGGGCAACCTGGTGGTCACCGGGAAAGAGATGGGCGGCGGGCCCATTTCAAAGGTTCTCGTAGAACGGGCACAGCAGGCGGAGGTGGTGATGTCCGTCTCAGCAGCGGCCACGGTGCATCATAGTCTGGAGAAGGTTCGATCTCACGGCATTAAGGTCGTTGATGATGAGGATGCTGAAAGAATCCGCCGAAAAGGGGGCTACAACGCTTTAAACCTGGGTGATATAGATCGGGGGCGGCTGCAGCGTCTTATAGAGAGCCTCGGCGTTCCCTTTTCATTTGACGTAGTCGCCGCCTGTGCCCAGGACCACGGCGTGCCGCCCAAGGGTGTTTCCCATCTCGACTACCGCCACAAGATCTTCAAAGCCGGTTTGGATCAAAGCCCATTTCCCCACACACTGCTTTACAGGAATGAGGACATTCCCGAGAGCCTCCATCGCTTGAGGATCATCTCAGAAAGCCTCAAGCCCATCTGCCGGGAGGTCTATGTGATGGACAGTGGGATGGCGGCGATCCAGGGAGCCTCGGTGGACCCCCTGGTGACCGGCAAAAAGCGGTTCCTGATTCTGGATGTGGCAACCTCCCACACGGTCGGAGCCGCCATGCAAGAAGGAGAAATTGCAGGATTTTTTGAGTACCACACCCAAGACATTACCCTGGAGCGGATCGAGCAATTGCTGCCCGAGCTCGCCGAAGGCAGATTGGAGCACCGCCGGATTCTCGAAGAAGGGGGTCATGGAGCTTACATCCGGAAAGGGTTTAGCTTTGCATCGGCCGAGATCATTTTGGCTACGGGACCCAAACGCAGACTCGTGGAACATTCCCGCTTGCCCGTATGTCCGGGGGCTCCTTTGGGAGACAACATGATGACCGGGACCGTGGGGGTTCTCGAAGCTATCCGCAGGCGAAAGGGCTACGAACCGATTTCCTTCTGGTCATAGCTTGGCTGCTGTTTCGTGGTGAAAAAAGTATTGTAAAAATAAGGACGAACAGATAAGAATTTACTTCTTGATTGATCACTATACCAGGGGAAGAGGAGATGGAAACCGTCCGAGACTATTTTTTCTGTGATAACTGCCAGAACAGGGATTTTAAGCGGATCTACAACTTCTCGATCTGCTTCCACGGCGTCAACTTTTCAGATGAGCTGATTTATGACAAGCTCACTGATGAGATATACCAGTGCACGAAATGCAGCAAAACCTTTACAAAGGAGCAAATAGACGAAGCTCTCGCGGACTACAAAAGACAACGGAAAAGGGAGCTTGAGAATAAAGGCCTCCTCTATTAACACGCCACGGTTCAACAAGCAAGGAAGGCTGACTGTGGAGGGCCGGAAAAAGAGGGCTTTGACGGCTTGGGTCTCTAGGGAGTCATGAGCCGGGAACCTCTTTTTCTTTTTGGTAGAATTGAAACCGGTAGGATCCCAACTCGATGGTATCGAAATCATGAAGAGGCAGGCTTTCCTTAACAACCCGACCGTTCACCCTGAGTTTCGTCATGCCCCCTGCAAAACTGATCACATAGCCCGAAGGCCTGCGACTGATCGTTGCCGCCGTGCCACCCATCAACAGACCAACCAGCTTGATCTCTGAGGTATCTGCTTTACCTATCTTCGTCAGCTTCTTGGTCAGTTCGATCTCACCCAAATCCGAACCGTCAATAAAACTGACGACACCTATTTTCTCCAGGGCTGTCGGAGTGGACGGCGGTACTTGCTGTTTTGCCAGAAGCTCTCTTTGTTTCATGGTGTCGAGCACCATGGTCTTGTTAAGGGTCGCTTTTTGGGACGTTTCTTTGGCCTGATCGGTCGCCACAAAGAGAATGACGTGTTTCCCGATACTTGAAAGCTCATGGCTTTGATCTGGAAAGCACTCATTTGCGTAACTTCCTGCGCCTTTCTCGTTTGATAGGTCGACCCGGCCATGTCAATTCTGGCGTGGTACCCCGAAACAGCAAGGTTGTCGATCACGATCGTGTTGTCATCGTCCCGCCCTATACTGACGCTATCCTTTAGCAAAGGGTATTCTTTGATGACTTGCTTATTGAACATCAAGATCAATCTGGCCATGTTCCGCTTCCTCCGACTGATCAGGCTCTCTCATACACATTATTCAAAATAACCGGCAAAACAGCGACACTAAAGGGATCTACTTTTCAGATTTTTTCCTGAACTTTTGAAGGCTTACGAGCACGTCTAGAAAAAAGCATGCCCATCTTTTTGAGCACCCTGCCCCGTCCCTTACCCGTATCGTCCAGAAACACGGAGACGATCGTCGTGTTGTCATGGGCCCCCCTGCTCCGAACCAGCTGAACAAACCTTTTGCACAGGTTTTCAGGGTCTTCCGCCTTTTTTGTCACCGCCAGGATTTCTTCATCGCTCACCAGATCCGTTAAACCGTCCGAGCAAAGAATGAGGCGGTCCCTGCCGGAAGGCTCAATCTCGAAAATTTCCGCATCCACGGTTTCTGCGGAACCGAGATTCCTTGTCAGAATATGCTTCAAGGGAGAGGCGGCAGCCTCCTCTGCGCTCATAACGCCCATTTCCACTTGCTCTGAGACGATGGTGTGATCCTTAGACAGTCTTTCCAGGTGGCCGTCCCTCACCATGTAGATGCGGCTGTCACCCACGTTTGCTGCGACGACAAGGCCGGGGGTCACGAGCACAATGCTGACGGTGGTGCCCATACCATGGTACTGCTCATACTCCACGGCCATTTCATAAATGACTCTGTTGGCCAGCCTGATGCTGCTCAGGATGTAGTTACCAGGCTTGCTCAGAGACCTGTCCGGGTGACCGAAGAGTTCATCTTCCGGGGTTTCATTCATGAGCCACTTTCGGTAGCTCCTATTGATCATTTCGACGGCCACCTGACTGGCGACCTCGCCCGCCAAATGCCCTCCCATGCCGTCAGCCACGATGTACAGACCCAGGGAGTCTTCCACCAAAAGGGAGTCTTCGTTTCCCTCTCGCTGAAGGCCTATGTCCGATATTCCTGAAGTTCTCAAATGCAATGCTTTTCCCATCTTGATCGGATAAATCAACCCCCGACAGCCATCTTTCTCTGGCCTGCCTTCTTTCGTCTCATTTCATCTATCTTCGAGGAGAGCATTCGAAGGAATCTGGCAAATTCAGCGGCGCTCTGGAATCTCTCTTTGGGATTCTTTGCCAAGGCTTTGTCCAGGATTTGCTCACAGGCCCTAGGAATTTTAGAATAATAGTTTCCGAGCGGTGGGTGTCTAACCTGTGTAATCTGGTATAGCAGAGAGCTCAGATTGTCACCCTGAAACGGCAATTGTCCGGTGAGTAATTGAAAAA
>JARRRH010000349.1:0-3647 GCA_037380925.1 Deltaproteobacteria bacterium
TTGAACGGTTACTTGAAAGATCTCCGGAGTGTTAGCCTGAAAACATGCGGTGATATGGGTCCTGAAGCCCTCCAATGGGTTTGGGGTCTAGGCCGCATCCCGCAGGATATAGCCCTCCGGGCGCCTGCGGCTATTTCATCGGCCCATCTCATCTGGAAAAAAGATCCTTCCGAAATAGTCCTTTCCGCAGGCCTGAGCGCCGAAAATGGCCCCCAAGTGGCTTTGGAGATGCAAGTTCTTCCTGAGATGGTCCAGATTAAGGACCTGCGGATCCAGGACGAAAAATCCGATGCAGCCCTGGACCTTACGCTCAACAAAGAAGAGCTGTCCTTTGCTTTTGCCGGAAATCTGGAAAAGGCGACAATGGACAAGCTCTTGGTTAAGAACCGATATCTCGGCGGCTGGGTTAAGGGGGATTTCAAAGCCCTGCTCCGGAAAAAGGAGCCCACGCGCGCCATCGTACAGGGAGAGCTCAGCGCTGCACATATCGGATGCCCCTGCATCTCCAAGGGGCCGGTGGAAATAGAGGGGCTTTCCCTAAAGGGGACGAAGCGCGGAGTCCGTCTGGAATCGGCTGTTTTTGAGTGGGGAGACAGCCGAATGAGTCTTCAAGGGGACTTGCGTTTTTCAGCCGGAATCTTTCTGATGGATATGGCCCTTTCAGCCGACAGGCTCGGGTGGCGGGAAGTGGAGGAGATCATTTCCGCAAAACGGGCTAAGAAGAGAGAGGCACGACCTCCTGTTTTTTGGACCGTGCCGCTTCAAGGCTCCCTTAGAATCGAGGTGGGACGCTTTGATTATCATGGGTTGGCTTGGGACCCCTTGAAAGCCCATCTGTCCTTGGGCTCTAAGGAGGTCACTGCCGTCGTCACGGAAGCCGACTTATGCGGCATTTCAACGCCGGCCAATATCGGGGTTTTCCCTGAAGAGGTCACGTTGGACATGAGCGGAAGTGCAAAAGATGAAAAACTGGATGAGGCGCTCACCTGCCTGGGGGAAAGAGAGCGTCTCATAACAGGCGATTTCACCCTTGAGGCGAAACTCACGGCCCGCGGCAAGGCCGAGGACCTGGTCGATTCTTTAGGGGGGCATGGAGACTTTCTTTCCACGAAAGGCCGCATTTATCGCTTTCCTTTGCTGGCAGGAATCTTTGCGCTACTCAACGTGTCGGAGATATTCAGGGGACGTCTTCCCGACCTTGCCGAGGGTTTCGGGTATAGGACTCTTAAAATCAAGGCAAAGGTCCTCAAGGGCACACTGAGCATCGAGGAGGCGACTCTGGATGGATCTACAATGAATATCGTCTGCGAGGGAAACATGGACCTGGTATCTAGGAAGATAGACTTTACCATCCTGGTAGCCCCTTTTAAGACTATTGATTCTCTTATTCAGCATCTTCCGCTGCTGGGATACATTTTTCAAGGCCGTCTGGTTTCCGTTCCCGTCAAGGTTACCGGAGACTGGTCACATCCGGTGGTGACGCCCCTGGCCCCCTCTGCAGTGGGGTCTGAGCTGCTGGGATTGATGGAGAGAACGTTCCTTTCTCCCTATCAAATCATTCAGCCTCTGATCCAGGGGAAAAGCAAACCCTAGAGGATCTTGGTCGTAAAACTCCGTCTAGGGTGATCCCATCAGGAGGAGTTGCTTCCCAATTATGCTTCCGGCCTTCCTTGGGGCATGGAAACCCCGCTGATTTCCGCCCTCGCCTTCGGAAGGCTTCCGGGGTAACGGGTTTGGAGAAAGGTAATCAGTTTTTCGCGCACATAACATCGGAGCGTCCATGCTGTGCCGGAGTCCGGGGCGCTCATGAGGGCACGCATCTGCATGGTGCGGTCGGTCGCGTCGGTGACCTGAAGGCCCCAGACCTTTTTGTCCCACATGTCCGTAGAGTCCAGAACACGCTTCAGTTCCTGCCTTACTTCTTCTACAGGTAGCGTGTAATCAACATAAAGATATACGGTGCCCAGGAGGTCTGCGGTTACCCGTGTCCAGTTTTGGAAAGGCTTTTCAATGAAATAGGTCAGAGGGAGCACCAGCCTGCGCAGATCCCAGATGCGTACCACGACATATGTGGTCCTAATCTCCTCGATCCATCCCCATTCCCCCTCGACGATCACCACATCGTCTATCCGAATGGGTTGGGTAAAGGCGAGCTGGATCCCGGCGATGAGGTTGGAGAGGGCGGGCCTTGCCGCCATGCCGATCACAATACCGGCGACCCCGGCAGAGGCAAGCAGGCTGGTGCCCAGATGCCGAAGACTGGGGAAGGACATGAGCATGGCGGAAACAGCAAATCCCGCGACAATGATCACGACGATGCGATGGAGCATGTTGATACGGGTGGCCATCTCCCGTGCAGCGAGGTTGTCGCGCACGTCGACTCTGTACTTGGCGGAAATCACGTCCCGGGCGACGCTGAAAAGTGCGATAATTCCCCAGGCAAAGCAGCCTATGAGGCAAAGGCCGAGGAGATGCCGGATCCATGAAAGCAGGTCCGCCTTGAGAGGGAGTTCCGGTATCGCTATGATGATCGCAAGAAGAGGTAATAAAATCCTTATGGGCCCTCTCAGGTGGTCTACAAGTGCGTTATCCAGAATGCTAGCCGTCCTTCTGGCTGCGCTCCCAGCGATCCGGAAGATAAGGTAATGTGCCATCAAAGCGAAGAAGGTCGCCCCGACCAGTATGATGGCTGGTTTGAGCCAAACATTCATAAAGTCATGCATCTGCCTCTTCCTCCTCCCTGTCAGTAGGGCGTCTATCTGGAGCCTGTATTTTGCGCTCCGACTTTAGAGCCACCTCGACCTTCCCGTTTCGAAAATGCAGATCGCGCTGCGGGAAAGGGATTTCAACGCCGGCTTCTTTGAGCTTGTACCAGATGGAGAAATAGAGCGCGCTCCGCACCGCCGGCATTTCCCAGGGGTCATTGATCCAGACCCGTAATTCAAAATCGATGGAGCTGTCTCCATACTGAGTAAAAACCACACCCGGCCGGGGTTTGGCAATAACCCGTTTTTCTTCCTCCGCCGCCTGAATCAGAAGATCTCTCACCCGGCTGGGGTCCGCCCCATAACTCACGCCCACGGGAATATCTATCCTGATGAGCCGGTCCCTATAGCTGAAGTTGGAGACCTGGTTGGACACCAAGTCACTGTTGGGAACGATGATCTCGAGACCACGCCGAGTTCGCACCACGCTGCTGCGCATCCCAATTTCAGTGACCCGGCCGTCCGTCCCTCCCACGGAAACAATGTCTCCCCGTTTTACTTTGCGCTCGATGAGAATGATGAGCCCGCTCACAAAGTTGTTCACCACGCTCTGAAGGCCGAACCCAATGCCGACGCCCAGGGCTCCGAGAACGATCTTCAGGGTGCTGAGGTCAATGCCGATCGCATTGAGTCCCGCGAAAATGCCAATGGCTATTAGAAAGTAGCGAACCAGCACCGCGAGGCTTTCTCCCAGAGCAGGGTCTATCCCAAGCCCTGGAAGAACACGTGAGCGCAAAAAGGCGGCCGCAATCCGCGAAACCACCACAAAGGCCGCCACGAGTCCGGCTGCCACCAGAAGGGAAACAAAGGAAATTTTCCTGGTGCCGATGGTCACAAAGGGATGACCCATCCACGCAAGGATGGGGCCCAGGGCTCCCAGTT
>JARRRH010000350.1:0-4768 GCA_037380925.1 Deltaproteobacteria bacterium
ACCGGACGGTTTAGATTCCAAGCTCTAGCTGTTCTATTTGACGCTCTTTTTGCTCCTGGTATTTGACATATTTTTGAATCATTTCCGAATCCAGACCTACGGTGTCAACACAATAGCCCCGGAGACCCAAAATGATTGCCCCAATAGGGCTTTTTCCTCAGATTGCGGAACTGCTTGAATGTCTTGATCGCTGTTTGCCCTTTCACACGTCCCATGACATCCGAGATGGCGAGCTTGGGCGGAATCATAACGATGAGGTGCACATGGTCTCTGCGTAGGTTCGTCTCCACCACTTCGCAGCCCGCGTATCCACAAATCGCGTGGATGCCCTCTTCCATCGCTCGACCAACGGAACCATGGAGCACCCAAAACCTGTATTTGGGAACCCACACGATGTGATACTGACAATGCCATATGGTATGTGATAACTTGTGAAATCTGCTCATTCGGGACCGGCATAGCCAGTCCACGTGACCACGCCCACAGGGCGTGGGCTTCGACAGACAACTAAAACTTCCCGATTTTACCCCCCATTTCTCTTAGCAAGTTTTCTCCAATGGCAAGGTATTCCTTACCAAGCTTCCGGGAGATGGATTCTCGTGCATTCTCAGAACCGAGGGTAACATTGAGGACAGCCCTAAGCAGTATTCGCTCCTTCTTGCTGAGCATGAAAAGCTCGCCGGTATTATCCTTATACCCGATCTCAATCTCATCTTCTTGGTCTGTCATTTTCAGTTTCCCCCAAAGGATAATGTCCTGGAAGGCCCGTCACTGTTTCAAGCTCATATTGCTTTCTTGATTTTCATGAGCCGGCTTCAACTATAATACTTATAGTTTCGGCCAGGAGGCCAGCCCTTCCTATCACCTTCTCAACATCGTCCGTTGGTACCTTCGCCACGACATTCAGGTCTTTTTATCTCAGTTCAGCCTCTTCGAATGAACTACCCCGCAGCAAGCTACGGGGTATCAAAAATCAGAACAATTCCAGCTGCAACTCCTGGCTGTGGAGCTTTTTGTAATCCTTTTCAGGTCTACCTTGCTTTTTGACGTAATTCTTTATGGTGTCCTCATCTCCGTATCGCCCGACGGTGCTCATCAAGTACTCTTTTGTCCAAAACTGTCCGCCCCACAATTGCTTCTTGACTCTGGGTACAAGCTTGAAAATTTCCCTGGCCGTTATGCTTTTCACTATTTTCATTATCCGCGTTAGGCTATAGCTCGGAACTGACTGCAGCAGGAAATGAACACGGTCCTTTTCAACCCCAATTTCAATCAATGCAATTTCGTACCGCTTCGCGATTTCCAAGCACACATCCTTGAGAACGGAGTCGACTTCATTAGTATTTCCTCAGTGGTGTAATTTTGGTTGAGTAACAAAATTAAAGAGCTTAACCTTCTCAATAGTTATCAACCCGGGGTCTTGAGAAAGCCCTAATTTAGGAAGAAGAAGCCTCATGAACAACTTAGCAAGAAAAGAGATCATTGATCAAGTCCCTTGTACGAGTAGTTTTGATGAAACCCGAAAGGGGTTCAAAAGTGTCACTGAGAACGAGTTCCTCGGTTCATCGGTGCCAAGCCATATGAGCGAACGCGCCTGCGAAAAGAACGTCGCAATGGGGCTCGGTCCCGGCAACTGGAAACCCGCTTTGGTCTCATTGAGGATCTGCGGCTGCCCAGGGTTCGGAAGGCTGGAACGAGTTACAGCACCATCCTGGGCCGCTACCGCAGACAGGGCGAGCGCATTAACCAAATCGTCTCCGAAATGTTTCTTCGTGGGATCTCCGCCCGCAAGGTCGGGAAGATCTCCCATCTGCTCTGGGGCAGCGGTGTGAGTCCTGCCGAGGTGAGGGGGATGAACAAGGGCATCAAGAAGGAGTTGATCCGATGGTTGAACCGGCCCATTGCCGAAAAGTTCACTTATCTCATCATTGACGGGGCCCACTTCAAAGTGCGTCGCAAGCGGATCAGTAGGGATGCGGCCTTGTGTGAAGTCGGGATCACTGAGGAGGGACACCGGGAGAGCCAGAAAGCCTGGGAGCCCCTGCTCACTCAGTTGGTTCGCCGAGAGCTGGACCCTAAGGCTGTCCTGATGGTGAGCTCCGACGGCTACCCAGGGATTGTGGCAGCCACCCGAACTGTTCTCCCCTATAGTGAGCATCAACGCTGCCTCTTTCATAAAATGGGCAATCTCAAGGCCAAGTGGTCGTGGCCTGCATTATCCCTTACCCCGGGCCCCTCTTAAGACGGTGCAAGCTCAACGGATGCAACCTTTCGCATGGGTGTTCTTTTTAAGCACGACTGAGGATTGGAGAATGACCTACCGTGCGTGGCCTTAGCGTCAAGTCCTGTCCCGCCCGAATATTCTTGACAGGCCGCATGACTTTTTGTCGGACGGTAAATTTCCTAAATCTGCTTATGGAAACGCGATCGCCATCAGCCAGGGAGCTTTTAATGGTTTCCAGAACGACTTAAGGGGGAAGGTGAGACTTGGAAACGCCAGGTCGATTCTGGAGAGAACTTACGATCTGGCCTTTGGTTAGAGTCACAGACGAAAATTCCCTAGGTTAAAGACCTTGACTGGGAGAAGCCCGTCAGCTTTTATTATGAAAATATAGTATATTAGGAATTCCCTCCTGTCAATTAATTCAATTAAGCCTACTATGGCTACCATGGCTGAGCAAAGAGAATTCCCCTACATGCTGGCAGGAATGAGCCAAAGCCTATAGGAATCCTGGATGTTAGACTGAATTCTAAATGAGGGAAATGATCCTGAAAAGCCAGGGATAACGTGCCATCTAAATTCGCCTGCCCGTGCCTCGACTCTCTTTTTATATGCTGTTTCCGAGAGCCTCGGATTTCCGGAGGCTCATCGCGTCAAACTGAAATTCGACAGTTGTAAAAATCATGTTCTTTGAAAACAGGCACTTACGGATCAAAAAGGAGTTTGTGGCACTACACGTAACAGGGACTAAGAAAGCCTCGTGACTCTGCCTGGAGGCTGAACACCTGCCGCCTTGAATGCTTGGTATGCATGGCCTTCAAAGTCGGTTCGGATAAGATAGTTGTTACCCTCCAGTCTCATTCGGATAGCTTGAAGCTGATTGAGATCTCGCATCAGATCCGGCCATGAGGTGTCAACATCCTTCTTGTCCAGACGCGCTTGAAGATCGACATCCAGACGCAGGGCTAAGAAACTGGCCACGATGTGACCGATACTGGTATCATCCCGGTGGTGATAAATGGGACGAACCTCAAGGGTGGATTTCTCCTTGCGAAACGTGCGCTCCACCCGCCATAGACCCTTGTACGTCTTGGCCACTTCAGAGGCAGGCAAGTCCGTGTTGGTCATGAGCACAAACTTGCCATCCAGTCTTTGATCGGCTTCCACGGCTTCCTGGTTGATGGTTAGCCCACCTTTTCGCACCTTGAGAAAGCGGGCATAGCCCTTGTTGCCGATCACGGCTTTGGGCCCCTTTTGGCTGATGGTCTTTTCAAGTTTGGCAAGAATCCCTTCCCGATTGGCGGCATCCTTTTGAGCTTCATCAGGGTTGAGACAAACCACGTAGCGCCGATCCCCAACCCGGACTTCTTTGACCATCAAGTTAGAGGCAACCTCTTGATACCGGCCAGCTCGGGGGAGGACCAAGTTAGAGGCAACCTCTTGATACCGGCCAGCTCGGGGGAGGACCTCCTCCTTGATCTCTTTTTGCCGGCGCATCCGGCAGCCCAGCACATAGTCGAACGGTGCCTCTTCATGCTCTGTGAGAATCTTAATGCTCCTTTGGGAAATCATCCCCCGGTCGGCTACGACAATGACACGGTTGATTCGAAACCGCTCTCTGAGTTTGGCGATGACCTGTTCAAAAGCTTCAATGTCGGCGGTATTGCCTGGAAACACTTCCCAAGCCACCGGCCATCCCTCGGCATTGACCGCTACGCACAGAACAAACTGGGGCAGATCGGACCTTTTATCTCGGGAGTAGCCCCGCTTGCAATAGCTGGTTTCTTCATCGCGATAGACATAGGTCGATGTGGTGTCGAGAAAGACCAGATCCAATTGCTGGTTGAACAGGTTGAGGTCTCGAAAGAACAACTCCCTTTCCAGATCGTGGCGAACATCGTGCAGAAAACCCGTGGCACGGTACAGATGCTGAAGTTGGAGTTGTTCAAACCCAGGACACTCAACGCTATTTAGCCAGTGACTACCTTGTAGGTCACTGCCGGGTTCGCACAACCTCTGCAAGGTCAAGGCAAACACCGCGCGCTCTATGTCAAAGACAAACTTTCTTCCCGAGGCCAGCGAGTTGATGAGGTCTGTGAGCCCTTGTTGATTCCACAATCGCCCGAAAACCAGTGGTGGCCCCCAGCTCTTGGCCTTACAAGTGGTGATCTTTGGGTTCCTGGCTGCGGAGATCACCTGCAGGGTTTCCGTGAAACGGGCCAGGCTTCGCATCAGGGCATCGATCTGGCCCGAAGCCTTGAGATGATCCATGCGGCCCAGGGTGGCAATGACTCTTTGGCGAACGGATTTGCCATCCCTAAAAGATTCTACAATCTGGAGGTACTCGTGGGGGTTACATTTTGAACCGCTTTTCTTAGCCCTAAAGAACATGGCTGTATCATAGGCACGAAGATACAATCATGTCAAGAGGTGAGATGCATTTTGTTGGCACTACGTTTTGAGCAAAATCTCCGAAAAACCTGGCTAACCTATTGATATCATAGTGCCGGCATTTGAGATGGTCCTAGAAACTGTCGAAAATAAGTC
>JARRRH010000351.1:0-3635 GCA_037380925.1 Deltaproteobacteria bacterium
GGGTACCCAGAATATTCTTCTCGAGCAACTGAAGCCGGTAGGTCCCGATGTTGACCCAGTCCGCTTCCGGGTCTCTGGTAATCACACAGTGGGCTGTTCCGAAATAGCGCCCCCCGTCCCTGGGAAAAAACTTGGGTACGGGAAATTTAAACAGATCCACCTCGTCCCCCATCATCTTGTTTTCCTTGCACGGCCCGGCGTCTAATAGCTTGGGCGGGATTTTCCTGCTCCCTATTTGTACCCAGTGCCGCATGAGCTCGACCAGTGGGGTTTCTTTGGGCATTCCCATGATAATCGCGAGTCTTTCCGTGGTCGTGCAGGTGCTGGTGATAATAGGCCAATCATAGTCCTTCACGTTCTCAAAGAGCAGAGCAGGTCCCTTCTTTTCTTCATTGAGCTTGGCAATGTGAGAGAGCTCCAAATCCCAGTCCACCTCCGCCTTGATCCTGTGAAGCTGCCCTTCTTCTTCACATACTTTAATAAAATCCCTCAAGTCTTTCATGTTGCACTCCTTTCAAAAATTGAGTTAACAAAATGAATTTGCCTCTCACCAATCTCTTACTCCTTGATAGCACAGTGAGCACAACCGAAACACAGACTACATTACACATTTTGTATGCATATATCTCTCTTTGTCTTCGGCGGCCCTACCCGTCATTCACACTTTGATCTTTATCGTGGATAACGCCTTTTCCATCAGCAGTTCGTAACCGCTCTTATTCCCAATAACGGGAGCCTTCTTACGCTGACTCCAGACCGACTCAGCGCGGCTTTGTAAGATATGAACATTTTCAGGAAAGGGAAGGTCCTTCTCAATGGCCCACTCGATGTCTTGAGGGCAGCCATAGTGCTTCTCGATACTCTTTGCAATTCTTACCAGCTCTTTTATCTCCAGATCTTCCAAACAAGGCTTGCTTTGACGCTCCGGAGTCACATCTGCGTTTACCGCCTCACACTTCTCAGGGTCAAACACACACTCAATGTTTTTAGGAAAGATATTCCTTTCATTGATTTCCAACATGACTTTATCCACCATAAATCGATCAGGGGTCAATGCGCCCGATACCACGCTTTCTCCCAGTCCCCAGCTGCCTTCAATGACGATCTTGGACCGGTCACCATTGACCGGGTTGAGAGTGAACATGACACCGGCCGTCCTTGCATTCACCATTTTCTGGACAACGGGGGCAATGATCGCTTTGGAATGTTCGACTCCTTTTGTTCTGCGAGTAGAGGCGGCGCGCGCTGACCAGACGGAAGCCCAACACTTCTTTACGTTCGCCACGATTGTCTCCCCTCCACGAAGATAATAATAGGTGTCCATCATTCCCGGAAAAGAGGATATCGAGCTTCCCCTGACAGCGACCGATGATCGAACGGCTACGAAAGGCTCCGGCTCATCTTTCAAAAGGCCCCCGTAATTTTCAATGATCTCCTTTTCGATTTCGTGGGGAATGTCGGCACCCTCGATTAGTGTACGAATTTTTTCTGTTTTTTGTTCAAGATCCTGAAAATTTGTATAGTCAATACCATTGGCTATTTCCTCAATTTGCTCGTCAAGATTGTTACGTTTTAAGTGATTGCAGAAAGCATCCGCCAACACACAAAATCCCTTCGGAACGCTGAGTTTTAGGCTTGTTAACTCGCCCAGATGGGATGCTTTGCCACCACATTCCTGAGACATTCCTTTGTTTATTTCTTCAAATCTCTTTACGAAAATGCCCATTCTCTGCCTCCATCCATATAGAGTTCCTTATCCTCCATTGATTAGGCTATGGCTTAGGTCAAGAGATAGAAGTCCTGTTAGTGAGCTCTCTCCAGAATCGTTACAATGCCGGTATCTCCGTTAACCCGAATCATGTCCCCTGTTTTAATCACCGAGCTAGCGATCCCTGTACCGGTAACTGCAGGTAGGTTGTACTCCCTGCATGTTATGGCACCATGGCTTGTCAGCCCGCCGATGTCCGTAACCGCAGCCTTGAGTTTGGTAAACACGGGAGCCCAGGCAGGATTACAGTTCGGACATACCATAATTTCTCCTTCCTCAAGGGTTACGATTTCTTCAAGGAGCTTGAGTACTCGGGCTTTTCCCTCAATGACTCCTGCCGAGGAGGCACAGCCCCTAATCTCGGTAACATCCTCCGGAACCACTTCCCCTCCTTTAAGCCAATCCGTTACCGTTTCGGTGGTAATGCCCCAAAGCATGACCGTAAATGGTTCGGAAACCTCATCAGGTGGAACTCCCAGCGCCGGTATCGGATTCCACTTCCTGGCCGCTTCAAGGATCCTCTGACGCTTCTCCGCTTTTTCCATATAGTAGCGACCTCGCACCGGCACACCTTCTCCCAAGGCCCATCCGAGCACGAGTTCCTCTATCATCTCAGGTACTTCAAATCGGTTAAACATAAACAGATCATCGGCTTCCTTCAACATCCCCTGTTTAACGAAAAGTTCGCCGATACCCCTTATCTTCCTCCACCATATGGTATGAAACCAATGCTCCACCCAGAAAAGGTGGTCTTCAGCAAACCGGTATATTGTACGAACTATCTTATACGCTTCATCGAACGCCTTTCTATCTTCATCGGTCCCTATAGTGCTACGATACTCGTCGACAATTTCATCCCTTTTTTGACTGATCTCATCCAAAGATCTCTCTATTTTCTCCCCTTTATCCAGCCTTTCGATATAGCTCTTCATATAGGTAAATGGGATGTCCGGTTTGGTAAGCCAACTCCCCTCGTAATGGAACCATCCGCTACCGCATGATATAAAAAACCATGGATCTTTGACTTTTTCCAACTCCTCGAGCCACTTTTTCCCATCTTCTCCTTCACCCAGTTCGGCTATCTTTCGCTCTGCGGGTGCATCTTTTTTAAGGATGTCACCGATCTCTCGAGAAGCAGCAGCCAGCCTTGAGAGCCGGCAGAGTTCAGCTTCAGGCCGGAACATGGATACGTCGGCGCCGGACACCATCTTCGCAATAGCGCTCTCGCTTATCCCTGGAAACAGTTTCCTGGCCACGTCAGCGAACATGAGGTAGGCCAAGTAGGTCAGGTTTAACATTTCGAAGTGATACTGCCATCCCTTGAACATTTGATTTACCAGATTGTTGAACGCCTCAATTAAATCGTAAGTCGCGTAGTAGCCTCGGGGAGCCGGTAAAACCTCCTGTTCGGGCACAAATTTAGGTAACTCTTCTGGTATTTGTACATCCTCCATTTCCCTACCCAGGGCCCGAAACTTGTCAACCCATTTTTCCCAAAGCTCATCATAGTGTTCAAACACATAGAAGGCACGCTTTCCAAACAGCGGCGTCTTCTCCTCAATTATCTCCGGAGGCGGTGAATTCACAGGGGTGATGTACATGTAGCAACCCACCATTCTCTGGGCGATCCCCTGGGCGGGGGGTATACAAAAAACTCGAGTAGTATATTGAGAAAGGGACATCTGCCATGCCTCGTGGAATATAAGGTCAAGAGGCGGCATAGGCTCCGGATCGTGTATCTTGTCCTGATACCAAAATTGACTCTTTTCCCAATCCTTCCTATCCTTGGAAAAAAGATAGTGAGATGGGTACATCTCTTCCCACCCTTCAAGTTCCGGAGGCGTCTGAAACTCGTGGGGGTCAGGAA
>JARRRH010000352.1:0-3634 GCA_037380925.1 Deltaproteobacteria bacterium
CTTCCCGGGCGACCGGCTACCGGGCAGAGGCCGGCTCTGTGCCGCTTCTGCCCAGGGCATGTTGCTTCGCCCAAGACATGGTTGAAGGCGTAAAGCTTTGCTGAGAATTCAATCGGTGGAGGTCAGCGGGTATGAAGAAAATTGATTTTGAGGCCCATTTCGTGACAGAGGCCTGGGTGGACACCCTTTACAAAAACGAAGGTTTCCCGCGTTTTGTCGAGGATGAGGCCAAGAAGAGAAGACTCTATTTTACATCTGATGCCTGTGAACCCTTTGGCGACCCGTTGCTCAACAAGTTGCTCGACCTAGGGGAGAAGAGGATTCAAAATATGGACGCCGACGGCGTAGATGTGCATGTCCTGTCCCTCACCTCTCCCGGTGTTGAACAATTGGACCCTGGGCTTGGTGCCACCCTTGCGAGAAATTCTAACGACGCCCTTGCACAGACCATTCAGAGATATCCGGAGCGGTTCACAGGGTTTGCGGCTCTGGCTCCCAAAAGTGTGGATGAAGCTGTCAGGGAGCTGGAGCGCGCGGTCAAGGAACTTGGGCTCAAAGGCTGGAAGACCCATTCCAATTACGGTGATTCCTACCTTGACGAAAAAAGATACTGGCCCATCCTGGCGAAAGCTGAAGAATTGAATGTGCCTATATTTCTGCATCCTGCAGCGCCCATGATACCTCAGCTCAGAACCTATGGCTTTGCTCTGGGAGGGGCGCCCTTCGGGTTTGGGATCGAGACCTCCATGGTTATGATGCGCCTGATCCTGAGCGGCGCATTGGACGCTTTCCCCAATCTAAAGATCATTCTGGGACACCTTGGAGAAGGGCTTCCCTTTATATTGCAGCGTATTGATTTTCCTTATGTGAGACCCCATTTCAAGGCGGATCCCGGAGCCCGGCCGGAGCTAAAAAGAAAACCGAGCGAATATCTGAAGACGAACATGTTCGTGGCGACCAGCGGCAATTACCTTGACGCGGCCTTTAAATGCACCCAGGAGACCTTGGGCATCGATAGAATTATCTTTGGATCCGATTATCCCTATGAGGATTCGAGAGAGTGCTTGACCTTTCTCCGGGGCCTGGCCCTGTCCGACAAAGAGAGGGAAGGGATATACTGTCGGAACGCGGCCCAATTGGGGATCACGATGTAAGAGCGCAATCCGGACCCTGCGGGGAAAGGAAAAACATATCCCCGCAGCATTATCCCGATTCAGGAAAAGACCGGCAATGGAAAATGGCAAGATGATCACATTTTACAGTGGGGTAAGGCGCCTCAATACCTTCTGCGCATCCTTATCCGGACTCATCCTCCTCTTTGTCACCATTTCCATCTTTGTCGATGTGATTTTAAGATATTTCTTCGGCCGGCCGAGCATATGGATCACAGAGGTATCCACGTACCTTTTTCTTTACATCATCTTTTTGGGTACCGCCTATACTCTCCAACAGGATCAGCACATCAGGGTCACGTTTCTCCTGGATTTCCTGGGCAGGAGGACCAAGAGAATCATAAGCCTTTTTACTTCCGTTTTTGCCATGATTTTTAGTTTTGTTCTTTTATGGCAGACATCCATCATGACCTGGACGGCTTTTAGGGAAGGCTGGACATCCCCCACCATGCTTAATGCTCCCTATGTCTATATTTATGTGTCCATGGTCTTCGGTTCCATCCTCCTCTGTATCACTTTTCTTTGCACTACCATCATACAGTTCAAGATCCCGGAGCCTGAAAAACCGCAGGAGAAAACGCCATGAGCCTCGGCTTAATTACCATATGTCTGATCGTGGTCTTGGTCATCCTGCTAGGCTTGGGCACGCCCATATCCTTTTGCGTGGGCTTTTTGGGCGTGGTCGGCATTCTCACCTTCCTGGACAGTGCTACGCTCTATCAGATTGCAGAGATCGCAGCGGACAACGGAACGAATCTTTTTATGCTCACCCTGCCCCTCTTTGTCTTGATGGCTGAGGTGGTTCAGTTTTCAGGGGTGGGAGATGACATCTATACAGCCGCCCACGACTGGCTCAGCTGGCTTCCAGGCGGGCTGGCCATCAGCAGCATCGCCACCTGCACGGGCTTTGCGGCAATCAGCGGCTCGAGCCCGGCAACGGCTGCGACCGTGGGTCTGGTGTCCATCCCGGAAATGATCAAACGGGGATACAGAAGAGAGCTCGCGGTGGGCTCGATTGCGGTGGGAGGGACCCTCGGTATCCTGATCCCGCCAAGCATCACCATGATCATCTACGGGGTCATCACAGAAGTATCGATCGGAAAGCTTTTCATCGCCGGCATCATCCCCGGCATCATCCTTTCTCTGATTCTCTGCCTCGCTATCGCCATTGCGGTGAAGGTGAAGCCCGGTTTGGCTCCCACAATCCACGGTGTCAGATGGAAGGATCGCTTTAATTCCCTGAAACGGGTATGGGCCTTTATCATATTGGCCGCGAGTATCATGGGAAGCATTTATGCGGGTATCGCCACCCCCACGGAGTCGGCAGCTATCGGAGCCACACTTGCCATGGTGATCGCGCTGATTTACCGGCGACTTAATCTGAAAGCTCTCCACGGTGCCGTCCTCCGGACCGTGACTGTAACGGCCATGATTCTGTTTCTGGTCATAGGCGGCAATGTCTTTGCTTTTTTAATGTCCACGCTCACCATCCCCCAGTATCTTACTGAGACCATCACGTCTCTGAGTCTTTCCAGGTGGGCGGTCATGTTGATGATCAACGTGGTTTTACTGGTTATGGGGTGCCTTCTTGATCCTATGGCCATCATGGTCATCCTGCTCCCCATCGTTTTCCCCATCATCACAGCCCTCGGCTTTGATCCGGTGTGGTTCGGCATCGTGGTGACGATCAATGTGGAAATGGGGATGATTACGCCACCGGTGGGTCTCAATCTCTTCATACTAAAGGGATCCGTTCCCGGCATCACCATGAAGGATATTGTGGGAGGGGCCCTTCCTTTTGTTTTACTGCTCATGTTGGGGCTGGCCGTGATCATGGTTTTTCCATCCTTGGCGACCTGGCTTCCGGCAAGAATGGGGTTTTAGGGGGCAGAGCCCCCGCGCAGGCCGCGTAATGTATAAAACAAGGCGGCTTAGGGAAATTTTATCAGTGTAGGGAGGCCTGGTTTTATGGCGAAAAGAAATACGGGCTATGAAGAGATGCTGAAAAGCATCCATTCAGGCCAGGGATGGTTTGAATCTTCGCCCTTTAAGTGGAAGGAGGTGGATCCCCAGGGGAAAGGAGAAAAAAAGACCCTGTTCGGCCTCTGCCGGGCTTGCATGCAAGGGGACTGCGCGACCCTGGTCCATTTGGTAGACGGGGTTGTCGTCAGAGTGGAGGGCAACCCCGATGCCCCGCCCAATTACGGCACCCTTTGTTCCAAAGGTAATGCCGAGATCATGGGACTATACAATCCATACCGGATCAAGGCTCCTCTGGTTCGAACCAATCCTGTGAAAGGGCTGGATGTGGACCCTATGTGGAAGGAGGTCACGTGGGATGAAGCCCTGGACCTCACGGCTGAAGCCCTGAACGAGATCAGAAAAAAAGACCCTAGAGGGCTTGTCATTTGCGAAGGATGGGGGCAGAGAGACACCATTTTGCGCCAGCCCTTCGGCCATGC
>JARRRH010000353.1:0-3623 GCA_037380925.1 Deltaproteobacteria bacterium
ATCTCCGCGTCCATCCCCAGGGCCGCCATGCGCAGGAATTTCCGCGGGTCCATGCCCTCCAGGCCGGTGGCCGGGCAGCCGGAGGCGCAGGCGCCGCAGGTCAGGCAGAGGTTGAGGTTGCCGCCCCGGGGCAGAATCTCGACCACCTTGTCCAAAAAACTGGGTCGCCGGTGTTGCGGCAGTACAATGGGATCATCTTTAACCTGGACATTCTCCATGCTCGCTCCTTGATTCAGCAAAATTTTTTCAACGGCGCCTTCTGCAGACCTCCGGAAGAACCTCAGCAAAGGAGGTTAGGGGGACGAAGGTGGGTTTGCCGGTGGGTGTAAGGAGGCGCCTCCCGCCGTTGGTGCACACCTATCTGGACATGCCGACCCGGGCAGTTAGGGTCGCCATCCTCAGGTGAAGCCGCGCTGACGGAGATGTTGGCGCATGCAAGTATCCAGGCTGGAGTTGAGGGTTGAACCTAAGTTGAGCGTTTCTATAAAATTGCCAGCCGGAAAAATCAAAGCGATTACATCTATGATATGGATGATGAGGATTGAAATATTCAATACCCTTTTTGGCGTTTATCTGCAACTGTCCTCAAGTCAACGGATTCTCAACAGATTTCCGCGTTTTTCGCATCCCGCCCTAAAGGTACTTATTTAATAACCGATCTTTTCAACACAGCCATTCAAGGCGGAGTTGGCAGCGGCGATATGCGACAAAGCCGCAGCCGCCACCGGTTATTTTCAAACAACCAAATGTCTCAAAAGCTAGAAGATCGCGATGAAAGATACCAGTATCGAGTTGGATGACGCTGCCCAGCAATTGTTCCAACAGTTGGGCGGGATTGCCGAGCGGGAGGATCACAGCGCTCCTGCCGGGACCAACGGTTTGACGGAAAGCCTCATCAACGAACAGAAAAAGCAGGATATTTACCGGCAGCTGCTGATCGATTGCGCGCATCTGCTCGCGACCTATTTTAGAGATACCGATTTGATAACCAGGCCCGACGCGGAGCAGGCCTGCTTTCGGCAGCTCGCCAGCGCTTTAGAACGGTTGGCGCAGATACCGGT
Source organism: Deltaproteobacteria bacterium (assembly GCA_037380925.1). GTDB lineage: Bacteria > Desulfobacterota > DSM-4660 > Desulfatiglandales > HGW-15 > JARRRH01. The sequence continues at coordinate 1,062 of JARRRH010000353.1, forward strand.
CCATGACGGGGGGGTATTGATCCGTTTCCGAGGCTTTCCGTCTGACCCGGACACTCTCGAAAAACTGGACTATGAGATCTTTTTCGCCAATCACCACATCACCACTGCCAGTGTGCAAGGCATGCTGAAACGCCAAGGTACAAAGGCCCAGCATCTTCCCGACCAACTGCTCAATGCTTTCAGCTGCTTTTCGGATCACAGTGTCAGCAACCTCTATTTGAGGCTCGATCGCAACACGCTTGGTGCCATCAACGATTTGCGCACCTGTCTGCTAGTTCTATCCCGCTTCAACCATTGTGTCGCTCAAAATCGTCCCGTCACCATCCCGATGGACAACCAACAGCTGGTCCTGCCCGTGGTATACGACAATCGTGGTCGTCCGGATGCCAATCTGACGCTCGTTTCAGGTCTCAATCGCCTGGGACAGGCCAAAACCACGGCGCTGATTAAAAAGGTGGACGCCTGGGTCCGCCAGAAGACGGTGGCCAACCCAGGCTATGAACATAACGGAATTTACAACACGTTTTTCAATCTCAAACAGCTGCGCGCGAAACTGAAGCGCCCCCCGTTGGAGATGAACAACGTCAAATGGCTCATGGTGGCACGGGACGATGAAGTCATTTCCGGGCGCAAGGCGCAGTTGGCCCAATGGATCGTCGACACCAGCAAAGACTCACCTCAGAAAGTCGCCAAGGTGCTCACCAGCGTCTACGGCAACGATTTCCATCGGATCACCTCCCAGCATTTGGGTGAACGCCTGCATCTGTCTTCCGATCTGCTCGATTCAATCGAATCAGAAAAATCGCAAACCGAGTTGAAGGACGAGGTGTTGGGCAACATCCAATCGCGCTTGCAAACCGTTAAGGACCATGTGTTTGACGATCTTCAGGTGGAAGCGCGTGACACGGCCACCGAAACAGGTAGCAAGAGGAGTGTTTTGTTTCGGGTGAACAAACACCTGTACAAGATGATCTCTTTTTTCAAGCTGCGCTCGTTCACCCGCAAAAAAATGCAGGCCATGGTGAACAAACCGATCGAATTCAGCCAGCAGGAATTGGCTACATTGGCAAAGGATTTCAGGATTGAGCTGGAGAAGGCTCAGGAACTCATCGACACCTTGAAACAATGTTTCAGTCAGCAAGGGGCATTTAATAAACGCAGTTTCGAGCAGAGCATCTCATTTTTTATCAAATACGAACGCAAGATCTTTGAGTTTTTATGGCATCATCTAAAAGATGTGGTGCAGCCTGAGGATCGCATCGCCTTTTTGAACGCCTTGCAAAATTTGACGGCTAGGATGAACCAGCCAAAGAGGGCTTTTAAAATTTTACTCGAAGATTTTTGTGAAGAGCCCGATATGGTCAACTTTTCCGACAGCAAAGCCTTGATGTTGTCGAATCTGGTCCTCAGGCACTACGATAAATCCTTGGCCGATTTTGAAATTACGCCCGAAGATATCATTACCGATCGAAGCAGACTTGACGAAGATGTTGTCCGCTACGCTTCCTGGCGGATCGACAAGGAGCAGGAGCGCTTCTTCAGGAAGATTCGTACCATCCATGACCGCTTGTTTGAGTCTTTATCTTTGGGACAAACAAGGCACCATCAATTTACGCCCGATGATATGCTCGGAATCGAGCGGGAGTGCTATATCTTTCTGGCCTTGATCGGCGGCCCGACGGCGCGCTCTGTGATGCGCAGTGCGGTCAAGGATTACAGCAGCCTCGGTTCGACACTTTATCAATCGAAACATAGCGACGAACATCTGCTGCATATCATTCAAAATCTACGTCTGGTGATCAGAAGTCTCGGCGTGATTGGAAATGGCGAGGATCTGAGGGCTCTCGATGTCGTGAAGCAAAACAAGGCCGCGTTCGTGGAGCATGGAAAGATTAAAAAATATCTTCCACAAGCCAAAATCCTGCAGGATTGGCTGGATGAAGCCCACACCAACATTACGCATCAATAGCAGTTGAAGGATATCAGGGCCTATGTCATTCAAGGGTAATTTTAATGCCTTTCCGCTCCATTCCATCATCCAGTTGCTTTCCGAACAGGGGAAAAATGGCACCTTGTATATCAACAATGGCAGCAAACAAGCCTATATCTGTTTTCATGAAGGCACGATCGTGTGTGCCACCGGTTGGCAGGATGACCGTCGGCTGGGATATATTCTAAAGAAAAACGGCCACATCAATGCCAAAACCTTCAAAGAAGCGCTCAGCCGTTCGCACTTGGAGTCACAGAGTTTGGGCAAAACCTTGATCGAGATCGATGCCATCGATAAGAAAACGTTGGAATCCGCTCTGCGACAACAGGCCCTGGATCTGATCTGTGATTTAAACTTGTGGGAGAACGGCGATTTCGAATTCAAAGAAACCCCCCTCTCCTTCGCAGCGACAGAGCGATTCTCCTTCAGCCCGATCCAGCTTTTAATCGAAGCGTCCCGACGCATCGACCAGATGTCGGTCTTTCGGGAAAAAAAGCTGTCCGATCAAAACGTGTATGCGCTTTCCGATAGGATCTATCGCGAAGCGGTGGTTCGCTTGACGGCCGACGAAT
>JARRRH010000354.1:0-3616 GCA_037380925.1 Deltaproteobacteria bacterium
CCCTCTGGAATCCAAGATCTCCCGGGCTGTAACGACTTCTATGACTCCCATTGTTCCTCTCCTTTGTTGAAGACGAGCAAGTATCCCCCCTAGTAAGCCTCCTCCCGCAGAGCGGAAGGCATCATAGGTGGCACCTCCCGATGGGGGCTCAGGGCTGGTCCTCTCACCAGTCACTCCAGAAAAAGCTTCCTCCCTGAGCCCCATGATTGAAAACAGGCCGGCTCTTCTAGACCCCGGACCGGTAGAACCTATCCGGGTTCCCCACCGGAGGTCGAGGGGTTATTCCCAACTAAGTTTTCCAGGAATAGTAGAGCATTAAGATGTTGATTACAAGGTCAAACCTTGTTATAGGAGGTGATTCCGTGAACTATCCTCTCCCGAGAAAACGGGCTTTAGCACGCACTCGAAGTCTATTATTTTGAAAGCAAGTTGGGTCACTGGTCTCCAAAATAGCTTTCAAATGAGCTTTTTAGTTGCATAACTGGCCGTTTTTACACAATGGGCTGTTTTACTTGCCATAGAGGTCCCTTTTTCCACATCGCCAAAGCAGGGGCATGGGAATCTCTTTTCAAAAACGAGAAGGCCGGTGCCCGGCACACAGCGTAAGGCCATGCGTTAGGCGGGCGGAAGGCCTCCTGCGGAAACGGCCATGAAAAGCCTTCCATGGAATGGATTGATGAGGGTCTCCGCCCGCCTTGGGGTCACCTTTCCGCAGAGCCTTTGTCCGGTCCCCCTCGTTTTTGAAAAGAGACTCCCCATGCCCCTGGAACATCGCGAAACCGTTTTTGGACAGGAATGTTCAGAGTAGGCCTGTTTTTTTGGGCCAAGGAGTGCTCTATTTTGGAAGCCGCAATCCGAGTGCTTCTCGTAGACGACGAGGAGCAGTTCGTCAAGAACATGGCGAGAATCCTGAAGGTTCGGGGGTTCGACGTCTCTACCGCCCTTGAAGGCAATGAAGCGATGAACGCCATCAAATACGGAGGCGGTTTTGACGTGGTCGTCCTCGATATCAAGATGCCCGGTATGGACGGCATTGAGGTCCTGGGTGAGATCAAGAAGCGGGCGCCCGATACAGAGGTGATCATGCTGACAGGCCATGCGACCTTGGAATCGGGCGTTCAAGCAATGCGCAAAGGCGCCTACGACTACCTCATGAAGCCCTGCGATATTGAGGATCTGGTGGAGAAGATCCGGGAAGCGCACGAGGCCGAATCTATAAAGCGACATCCCGTGCTCTGGCCGAGGAAACTGGTGAGAGACGCGGCACTCCATGAATTCTCGAAGTTGAAACCCGAAGACCCCCTTTTCAAAGCACTGGAGGTCATGAGCCGGGAAACAGGGGATGAAGCCTTGGAAGAAGTTTTCATTCTCGATGCGGAGAAAAGGCTGAAGGGCGTTGTGACCAAAAGAGATCTTCTGGATTCTGCCGGCAAGGCGCACCCGGGTGTTCGACTGGACTGGAGCAACCTGTTGGAAAACCCCGAGTGGCTGCCGGTCAAAACACTGGGCGATATTCTCCATCCCAATACAGTAACAACCCCGCCGGATGCTTATTTGACGGATGCGGCCAACCAGATGATCATGAACAATGTTCGATCCATACCCGTTGTCCGTTCCGGCAAGGTGATCGGTGTTCTCAGGCTCCAGGATGTGTTTCATTATTTGGATCATGAAATAGAATAGGGGGCGCTATGGTTGCTTCAGAGAAGCCTGAACTGTCCGCAGGCCTTCGCCGGTCCCAGGAAAGGGATTTCCCTTACTTCCGCCGCCTTTGGAACAGCATCGTGGTGGCCCTGCTTGCCGCCTCGTTCATACCCATGATTCTGATCGGCGGGGGGATGTATCACTATGCTGTTTCTTCTCTGGAGGAGAGAACTTTGGGCGACCTGCGCATGGAGGTGAGCGAGCACAGAGAGGCCCTAGATCAGTTTCTGACGGAGCGCACCATGGATCTCGAGTTGCTCGCCGAGACCCTTGGTCTGGAATTCCTGACCCGTCCGGGGATGCTCGAGAAGGTTTTTTCCTCTCTTCAGGGAAAACTCCCGTGCTTCACGGACCTGGGCGTGATTAATGCTCAGGGCCGACATCTGGCCTATGTGGGGCCTTACAACCTGCTTTCCAAAGGCTACAAGGACGCCCCGTGGTTCAAGGCCCTTCAAGAACGCCACGTCCACATCAGCGACGTCTTTTTGGGGTTCCGTAACGAGCCGCATTTTGTCATTGCCGTGAAGCAGGAAACCAAAGAAAACTTCTGGATCATCCGAGCCACGGTGGATACCGTCTACTTCGACAATCTCGTCTCGGAAATTCTTAGCGAAAGAAGCGGGGACGCCTTCCTGGTCAGCAAGGATAGGCTTTTTCAAACCAGCCCACGGCAGGGAGGGTCGCTCATGGGGCAGTGGGGACTGAAATTGCCCGGCCCTTTTGAAGGGGTCAAAATGGAAGAAAAGGGGGGGCACCTCTTCATGATGTCGTGGCTGCAAAGAGTGCCTTGGCTCTGCGTGGCCGAGTTCGATCGGAGCGAGATTTACGCGTCTCTTCACCGCATCCGCAACATAGGAATCTTCGTTCTTGTACTCGGAGGCATTCTGATCCTTTTGACCGCCATGCTGACCACAAACTATCTCGTCACCCGCTTGGAGACAAAGCAGAAGAGCATCCGCTTTCTGGATCAACAACTCCGGCACAGCAGCCGGGTTGCCTCTTCCATGCAGCTCGCCTCAGCGTTTGCTCGTGAGATCAACGACACCCTTTCCAACATTGATCTTGTGTCCAGGTGGATTGAGGACTTGAGCAAAAAAGATCTATCCCGGGAAGAGAACCGTAAGGAAATCAAGGAGAGCTTGAATGAAATCAAGTCCGAGGTGGCGAGGACTCGCAGGATAACGGGAAGGTTTTTCAAAGCAACCCAGCGGACTTTCCCCCTGGTAAAGGAGTTGAACGCCAATGAGATATTGGATGAGATCGTCGGGTTATTGGACAGGGAGCTCCGTTTCAAGAAGATTACGGTTAGGCGCGAATACGATGAGGAGCTACCTTTGGTCCGGAGCGACGCTTCCCAACTCCGCCAGGTCTTCCAAAATCTCATCCTTAATGCAGTCACTGCTGTGGACAAAGAGGGGGCTATTGAGCTCATGACCGCCGCAGGAGAAAACAGCGTCAGGATCACGGTAAAGGACAGCGGATCCGGCATTTCACAGGAACACATAGGCAAGATCTTCGATCCCCTTTTTACCACCAAGCCTGAAGGCACAGGGCTGGGACTATCCATCAGCGCCGACATTGTGAAGAAACTGGGCGGACGGATCGCCGTGGAGAGCGAAAGGGGAAAAGGTGCAACTTTCACGGTAGAACTGCCGCTTCAGTTTACGCCGACCAAGCCTTAGTTGTCGCTAAGCCCTCCACCTCTGGTGGAGGACACGGATGGGTTCCACCGATCCGGGGTCCAGAAGAGCTGGTATTTGTTGAATGATGATGCAATGCTCAGGGGGGAAGCCTTTTCTTGCGTTCCGAGGCTCCGGGCTGGTCTTTTCTGTGACTTACCTCCGGGGGAGTTCTGCCCCCTCCGCATTCCCTTCGACAGGCTCAGGGCTGCGGTTTCCCCCAGAGATAAGTC
>JARRRH010000355.1:0-3607 GCA_037380925.1 Deltaproteobacteria bacterium
CAGCTGCAGCAGGCTATTAAACTGCTTCAGCTCTCCCGGCTCGAACTCCTTGAGACCATCAACAGCGAGCTTGTCACGAATCCCGTGCTCGAAGAAACGCCTCCTGATGAAGGGGACGAGGACAAAGGCGAGGAATACGGGAAAGATGCCGACCTGTTGCTGAAGGAGGTCACGGTTAAGGAAAATGTGCGCGAGGACGTGGATTGGGAAGCCTATGTATCGGAATACAACACGGGCTGGGCCGACACACCCTATGAGGCCAAAGACGCACCTCCCTTTGAAAGCATGACCGCCAGCAAAACCAACCTGCACTCCCACCTCATGTGGCAAATCAACATGAGCTATCTGTCGGACACTCAAAAAGAAATCGCCACGCACATTATCGGCAACCTGGATGATGACGGGTACTTGAAAATATCCACCGAAGAAATCGCCCAGATTACGGAAGAGCCGCTTGAGTTTGTTGAGCAGATTCTCAAGGTTATTCAGAATTTTGACCCCGTGGGCGTGGCGGCTCGGGATACCCGTGAATGCCTGTTGATCCAGGCGAGGTTTCAGAATCTCGGAGGGACCATCGTTGAAAAAATCATTCTCCACCACATGGATAAGCTGGAGAACAAAAGGTACGATCTCATCGCCAAAAATCTTTCTGTCCCCCTAGGCGACGTCATATCCGCAGTGTCCGTTATCACCCATTTCGAACCAAAACCGGGCCGCAAATACAATGATGAGGAGACCATTTATATCAGCCCTGATATTTATGTATTTAAAGTCGGGGATGACTATGAGATCGTCCTGAATGAAGATGGGCTGCCGAAACTAAAAATAAACGCCTATTACCGGGATATCCTTAGCAGCAAGGATTCTTTTGAGGACGGCACCAAGCAGTACATTCAGGACAAACTCAAGTCCGCAGCATGGCTCATTAAAAGCATTCACCAAAGGCAGAGGACGATCTATCGTGTTACAGTAAGTATCGTTCGATTTCAGAGAGAATTTTTCGACGACGGCATAGCCCGATTGAAACCCCTCGTTCTCCGGGATGTGGCAGAAGACATCCAAATGCACGAGTCCACAATCAGCAGGGTGACGACCAATAAATACGTCCACACGCCCCAAGGCGTGTTCGAGCTCAAATTTTTCTTCAACAGTGCGATTCAATGCCTGGACGGCGATGCAGTTTCTTCCGAAAGCGTGAAGGAACACCTCAGGAACATCATTAGATCCGAGGACGGCAGGAAGCCTTACAGTGATCAGGAAATCGCAGACACGCTGAAGAAGTACAACATCAATGTGGCTCGGCGAACCGTAGCGAAGTACCGAGAGACGCTGGGCATTTTGCCGTCAAGGAAAAGAAAGAAACCCTTCTAGGTTTTGACTTCTCTCTTTTTTTGTTAGGGCGCTTTTTTCTTTGTGGGAGGTAGGATTTATGGACATTACGGTTACGTTCCGACACATGGAACCCGCTGAAAGTCTGAGAACCTATGCGGAGGAGAAACTATCGAAAATAAGGAAGTATTTGGATTCACCCATGGAAGCCCATGTGGTTTTGGGCGTGGAGAAATTTCGGCACCTGGCCGACGTAACCTTGAGTGTGGATGGAACCCGAATCAAGGCCGTGGAAGAGACGATCGACATGTATTCGGCCATTGATCAGGTCATGGACAAGATTGAAAAGCAGGTCAAAAGACATCGATCAAAGATAAGAAAAAGAAGCGGCGAAAATATCAAAGGGGAGCAGGCGCTGGCCACAGAAGCGACGGCAGAAACAGCACAGGTAGGAACCGAGGAACCTGTCATCGAGGTGGAAAGACTGGTTGCAAAACCCATCGATCCTGAAGAAGCAGCCGTGCAGCTCTCCACGTCCCAACAGGACTTTCTGGTTTTCAGAAATTCGCGATCAAGAGAGATCAACGTCATTTACAAACGTAAGGACGGTAACCTGGGACTGATCGAGCCATCCAGCTGATCGAACAATCCTTAAAGCCGACTGTAGAAGCGATGAAACTGTCAGACATCCTGGATGAGGAAAACGTCATCCCCGAGCTCAAAGCAATGGATAAAAAGGGCGTTCTGGAAGAACTGGCTGAGGCCGCCCTGAGCCAGCAGCCCTCTCTGGATAAAAACTCCCTCGTAAGGGTTCTCCTTGAAAGAGAGCGTCTTGGAAGCACTGGCATCGGTGACGGCGTTGCCATCCCTCATGGTAAATTCCCGGGCTTGGCCCAACCGACCATATCCTTTGGAAGAAGTCTCGGAGGATTGGACTTTGATTCTATGGACGGCCAGCCGGCTTTCCTGTTCTTCTTGCTGGTAGCACCGGAAAATTCAGCCAGCATCCATTTGAAAGCCCTGGCCAAGATCGCAAAAATCCTGAAAAACGGCGCCTTTCGAAAATTGCTGATGCAGGCTCCGGGCAAGCCCGAACTTTATCAAACCATTATTCAGAATGACGAAGAGTTCTGACACTATGATAGGCCTTTTGATCGTAACACATTGTGACCTTGGGGCGGAGCTCCTGAATGCGGCGGAGTTCATCGTGGGCAAAGTGGACAAAGCGGACACAGTGGCCATTACAGAAACCACTGAGAGCGAAAAACTCAGAAAATTGATCGAGAACAAGGTCACCGCGCTTAACAGCGGAGACGGGGTAATCATACTGACCGACATGTTCGGGGGTACCCCTTCAAATTTGAGCCTGTCCTTTCTCAAAAATGAGCAGATCGAGGTCTTGACCGGGGTCAACCTGCCCATGCTCATCGCCATCATTCAAAACCGTTCGGACATCAAACTCAGCGCTCTGGCTGAAAAAGCTCAAGAAGCCGGCAAAGCGGGGATCTCTCTGGCCAGCAAGCTGCTGGAGTTGCCATGATCGACCTCGTTCCGGTCACTCGAGAAAACCAGGATGCCTTCCTGAACGGGATTTTAGAGATTGAAATCCTGTCTTTTCCATCCCCTTGGTCTTCGGGCGCCTTCAAACAAGAGATTGACAACCCTGTTTCCCATTTATGGGTTCTCATCGCAGATGGTTCCGTGGCAGGATACATTTGTTTCTGGATGGTGGACACGGAAATTCAGCTCATCAATATCGCCGTTCATCCCCGGTGCAGGGGAGCGGGTTATGGCAATCACCTTGTAACCAAAATGATTGAAGCCGGCTTCTCCGCGGGCATCGATGAGATATGGCTTGAAGTGAGGGTATCCAACACGGCGGCGCAACAGCTTTACCGCAGCCTCGGTTTTGGGGCTGTGGGCCGCAGGCGAGGTTATTATACGGACACCAAGGAGGATGCCTTGATCATGACCTTGCTTCTCCCAGGATACGAGAGACACCGCCGGGTTTCAAACTGACTAAAATCCCTCCCCCCCGAGAGGCTGTGTCTTAATTTGTCATCCCGGCCAAGTCTCGCGGAGCGAGACGCGAGCCGGGATCCAGAATGTATTGATATCATCCGTTTTTCTGGATTCCCCTTCGACGTTGCTCAGGGTGGTGAGCCCGCCGAACCACGGATCTCGCCCACCTGCGGCTGGCTCGTCCGGAATAACATGTTTAGTGCATTGTGACACAGCCTCCTCGAGGGGGAGAGGCTAGGTGAGGCGGGTGTGTACT
>JARRRH010000356.1:0-3598 GCA_037380925.1 Deltaproteobacteria bacterium
GTGGACGGGATGCGGAAGCACCCGGTCACCTCACAGGGACTCCCAACCTATGGAACCAATGAACTGGCGAATGTGATCAATGAAGCGGGAGGATACCCCACCCACAACTTCATGTGGGGCCGCTTTGAGGGGTGCAGTAAAATAAGTGGTGAAACCCAGGCTGAATTGGAAAACGCCCGGGGTGGAGAAGGGTCAGCCACACACGGTTGCCAACGAGGCTGTATCATCAAGTGCTCGGGAACCTTCTATGACAAGGACGGCCACTATGTCACCAAGCAGCCGGAGTATGAAACCGTCTGGTCCCATGGGGCCAACTGCGGCATCGACGACCTAGATTCCATCGCTGTGCTGGACCGGATGGATGACGACTACGGGCTGGACACCATTGAAATGGGTGCCACCATCGGTGTTGCCATGGAAGCGGGCTTGGCCAAATTCGGGGATGCGGAAGGAGCCATAAACCTCGTCAAGGAAGTGGGCCAAGGCACACCTCTCGGCCGCGTCCTGGGCAACGGCGCAGCAGTGACAGGCAAGGTTTTCGGCGTTGAAAGGGTCCCTGTGGTGAAAGGACAGGCCATGCCGGCCTACGACCCCCGCGGCATCATGGGTATCGGTGTCACCTATGCCACGAGCACCATGGGAGCGGATCATACAGCCGGATATGCGGTGGCCACTAACATCTTCGGGGTTGGTGGAAAGGTGGATCCCCTTAAGCCGGAGGGACAAGCCGAGCTTTCCAGGAATTTGCAGATTACCACAGCTTTTCTGGATTCCACAGGCCTTTGCCTTTTCACCGTCTTCCCCATCCTGGACCAGCCCGAAAGCCTTGAGGCCTTGATTGACATGATCAACGCTTGCAGCGGCCTCAACCTGACCGGAGATGATGTGACGAAGCTGGGAAAATCTGTTCTGAAGAGTGAGAGGGAATTCAACAAAAAAGCGGGTTTTACCGCAGAACACGACCGGCTGCCCGCGTTCTTCAAAAAGGAGCCTTTGCCACCCCACAACATCACCTTCCAGGTAAAGGACGAGGATTTGGATCAGGTGTATAACTGGTAGAAAAACCCTTTTGACCACCGATTAAACGGGGAGATCTTTTTCGGTCTCCCCTTTTCCTACCCCTTCAGCTCTATGGAAACCACTAACAGGAAAAAAGAAAAAGCCCAAGCTCCCTGGAAGCTTTCACTCGCCTTGAAAGCCGAATCATTCCGTGTATTTTTTCCCATGTTGGAAAAAGGTGTGGTGGTGCGCGTGCAGGTGGGTTCAAGCATCAAGTCCCTGCTCTGTGACCAAGTCGGTTTGACTGAGAACTATGTGGATGAAAGAATCCAGACCTGCTTCTTGAATGGAAAGCCTGTGGACGATCTTGACGCCGCCCTGGTTCGTGACGGTTCCACCCTCGCCTTCTCCGCAGCCATGCCCGGACTTTTGGGCGCCACATTGCGCAAGGGGAGCTTCTACGCCAAGATGCGAGACAGCATTACCCATCGGGAAGACGGTAAAACGATCGCCCAGCAAGAAGGCTGGGTGACGATAAAACTTTTCAACCTGCTCATCAGAGAAATGGGCCCGGTTTTTCTCAAACGGGGTGTTTGGGCGCATGGAGATGACCTTCAGCATCTTTTCATCACCCAAAGCCAACCTTTCGGGTCCGGGTTTTTGAAGGCCACCCTGAATGGCCGGGACATAGATAGAGCAAAGATGATTGAACTTGAGTGGCCCCGGGAACGGGTGCTCTTGACCCTTGAAGAAGCCTGATCAACCCCCTGCCACAGGAGGAAACACACCCACTCTGTCTCCTTCCTTAAGAACCTCATTTCCTTGAGCATGAACGCCGTTCAAAAAAATCAGTTTTACAGCATCGGCCGGCACCTTCAGTGCATCCAAAAAGTCTACGATGGTGGTCCCTTCATCGACCTCTAGGACATTCGCGGCAGTTCCGCCCTTCTGATCCGGCATGAACCGAGCCAAGGAAGCGTACAGTTTGAATTCGATTTTCACAAAGTCCACCAGTTCTCAATACAGTTTCTTTGACCATGGATTTCTTTACCCATGAACCCTTGTGGTGTCAACAAAAGCCGGTTTTGGAGCCCCCTCCACAAGCCCGATAGGGGCCTATCTTCTCCTTGGGCGCCTTTTGGGAAACCCCTTGCCATAATGTAGGAAAACGACTAAACAAATGGATAACCTTTCAGCCGCCCCAATGGAGGCTTCCAAACACCGCACAGGAGTGCTAGGAGTTATGGATTTGCGCGACCACATCATGGAAAAGGCCTTAGCCATCAAGGACTTGGCCGGACGGGACATTCAGATCTTCAAGGAAAAGGACGCTATCGCCGTGGCAGAAGCTTTCAATACCGATCTGCATGATGTCTATCTGCAAGTCATGGAGAGGGGCATTTGTCCTTACCGCTATGTGCGTAACCGGGATATTCTCTCCCTGGACGAGCAGCTCAGGCTGGCCCGGTCCCGGGTCGCCGTAATCGGCGCCGGAGGCCTGGGCGGCCAAGTCATTCTCCTGCTGGCCCGTCTCGGCGTAGGGCACCTGGTGGTGATCGATCGGGACGTGTTTGATGAAACCAATCTGAACCGCCAAGCGCTGTGCACAACAGCGTCCTTGGAGACATCCAAAGCCTACCAAGCCGCCGCCTCGGTCTCTGCGATTAATCCTGCTGTGTTGGTCACGGCCCACCAGCTCAGGCTGGACAGCCAAAACGGCGGTGAGCTGCTTGCGGGCTGCGATGCCCTGGACAACGTGCCTGACCGACTCGCATTAGAAGCCTTGGCCCGGAATCTGGGGGTTCCCCTCATTCATGGAGCCCTGGCCGGCTTTCAGGGACAGGTCATGACCATATGGCCCGAGGACCCGGGACTCAGACAAATCTATGATCCCCAATTGGCCCGTGAGGACAGCAAAAAACGCCCTGAAGCGGTTCTGGGAGTCCCATCCATAACCGCAGCGCTTGTGGCGACCCTCGAAGCCATGGAGGTCCTGAAGGTGCTTTTGGGGAGGGGAAAACCCTTCAGGAACAGGATCGCCTTTGTGGACCTTGAAGGGGGAGAGCTCCACCAACTGCGCTTTGAGTCCGACTAATGGATTTTGGCATTTGGAATTGCTTTGTTTTAGTCCTCCAGTGCTCCGGTACTGCGACATAGCTTACGCCAATGGGCTGAAAGCCATTGAAATTAGTCTGGCGCAGGGGCTTCTTTCCAAAGGCGCCATGTCATAGACAATATGGAAATTATACGAACATGCTGCGCAAAGGGAGCAAAAGAGGCCTCAGGCGTGGCGGTTATCATAGACGTATTCAGGGCCTTTTCCTGCGAACCCCTCTTGTTTCACTTCGGTGCCAGGAAGATCATACTGGAATCAGATCCTGCCAGGGCCCTCGCTCTAAAAAAAGCCTACCCTGAATACCTCCTCGTTGGAGAAGTCAACGAGGTGCCCATTGAAGGCGCTGATCTGGGAAACTCGCCGTCCGAGATCGTTTTGAAGGGAGGGACGTACTTCAAAGACAAAATTGTGGTGCACAGGACAACGGCCGGCGTCACAGGAGCCACAGCAGCCCTGGCCAGAGCTCAGGAGGTCCTGCTGGCG
>JARRRH010000357.1:0-549 GCA_037380925.1 Deltaproteobacteria bacterium
TCTTTTTGATCCTGTGAATCTGCGTTAATCAGCCTGCCCTGTTGAATCCGAAGGCTATTCAACCGGGGCGTCCAATTTTTCTTCTTTTACGATTTCTCGCCTTTTCTGTCTTCTGTCTACTGTATTCTTTTTCCAATTATCCAACATTCCAATCTTCCCTCTTCTTCCCTCTGAGGCTCTGAGGCTCTGACTTCTGCCCTCTGGCAGTTTGGTTGACTTTCCCTCCAACCTTTGGTAAACGCTGCTTGGTTTTAACAGTGTGCAAGGCTCTGTGTCAATACAGTGCGGTTTCAAATAGTCTCGGGAGCATCCATCTTTGCTGCCATCGCGTTTCTTTCCCTTGGGAGGCACTCCAATAATCTTCCAAATTCCTCCCCCTTGACGGGGGAGGCTAGGAGGGGCTGAATGGAGCTTGGTTTTCCTGAAACAGAAGGAGAAGAAGGCAGCTTAGTCTGGGCTTGGCTTCTTCCTATCCAAGGATCCCCAGATCCTTGACCTGCTGGTCCATCCTGCCCAATTCTCTCTGCGGCCCTGGTGGCTCTAGCGACC
>JARRRH010000357.1:566-4164 GCA_037380925.1 Deltaproteobacteria bacterium
CCTTCCGGCCCTTCTTCTCACATGGACCGTGATTTCCCCAGCCTTTGCCTGGGATGCGCCGTTCAATAACGCCGCCAACTGGGGCGGCACAGGACTCATGGAAATACCGAACGCCCGTATCCTGGAAGAAGGCGTCATCCGGGTCGGCGTGGCCCAGGCTTTGCCGTTCAGATGGTATTATGGGGGTATGGGCATTTTTCCCGGTCTGGAGGCGGATTTTCATCTAACCCAAATAACAAATATCCCCTCGGGCCTTGGACCGGAATATGGTTCGAATAAGGATAAGGCTCTCGACCTGAAATACCAAATCTTGCCGGAGTCGAAATGGTTTCCGGCCCTGGCCATTGGGTTTAATGACATCATCGGAACAAAGCTCTTCGAGGCCCAGTACCTGGTCGTCAACCGCCAGATCTTTCCTCTTGATTTCACGCTCGGAATAGGCCGGAAACGGCTCAAAGGCTTGGAACTTCCTTTCTCTGATGAAATAGGCCTTTTCGGCGGAATCGAGGTCGCTCTACATCCCAAACTCAACTTCATGATGGAGTACAATCCCATCGACTATGAGCATGACCGCTCGTCGGTGCGGGGTGTTCCTGAAGGTGCTGACTGGCCGGTCAATTTTGGAATACGAGTCAAACTTCTGCCCGGCATTGATCTCGGGGTCTCTTATCAGCGAGGAGATACCCTGGGGCTCTCGGCCCACATCCAGACTCCTCTCGGCGAACCTGTTTTGCCGCAAAAGGCGAACCCCCCTCCGCAGGTGGACGTGGATCGAAGGCCCTTTAAAGAAAGAAATACCCGGGAAATGGTGGACAGGATATATGAGGCTGTCCACAAAGAAGGATTCGAAGAGGTGACGGTTTACACGGACGGACACGATCTCACAGCAGAGTTTCACAACAACAAGTACCTCTCGAACCAGAAAGCCGTGGGTCGAGTTCTCCGTGTTCTTCTTATCTATGCCCCTGCAGATACGAGAATGCTCACAGCCGTGGTCAAAAAGAAGAACCTTCCCATTGTAAAAGTCTCGGTCCAGCCCGATCATCTGGAAAAATACCTTCTGGGCGAGATACCCGATCACATCTTTCAAAAACTGCTGCACGTGCAGATGACGGATAAAGGGCCTGATCCCCAAAAGGTCGAAGCCCTCCGGACCGAAGATGAGATGTTGGCCTATGATTGGGGAATCAAACCGTCACTTCAGACCTATTTGAATGATCCTTCAGGTTTCTTCAAATTCCGGATCGGCGCTAAGCCCTATGCAATTGTGGATTTCTGGAAGGGCACCGAGGGCGTTGCCAGGTACGATATCCCCTTTTATTCCGATATTGAATCGAGCAATGTGCCGGTGCCTGATGCTGTTGTGAGCGACTCCTGGAAATATTTGGGCGACGACCCGTCCTTTGACCGGTTGCTGATCGATCAGACCGTACGTTTCTCGGAAAGGATCTTCGGCCGCGTGAGTGTGGGCTACTTCGACAAGATGTTTGCCGGTGTCGGCGGTGAAGTACTGGCTTTCCTAGGAGACGGCAATTTTGCAGTCGGATTGGAGTCTGATTTTGTCAGGAAGCGGGAGCCTCAAGAGCAGCTTGATCTCCTGGATGAAGATTTTTACACTCTTCTCGCCAATGGCTACTTCTATTACCCGAACCTGGCTACAACCTTAGAAGTGGAATACGGCCGGTTCATGGCAGGGGATGTGGGTTGGCGTTTCACAGTGAGCAGGGAATATGACACAGGCATCATTGTCGGGGCCTGGTACAGCCTTACGGACACCGATGAGCTGACTGGATACAACAAAGGGTACAATGACAAGGGCGTCTTCCTGCGTCTTCCTGCGCGAGTTTTTTTGACCCACGACTCACCCGAAAGGTACTATTACAGCTTTCGACCGTGGAGTAGAGATGTTGCTGCCAAACCCGCCCACTGGCAGGACCTGTTTGATCTGGGCTACGACTTGATGCCCGCATTTTTCAAAGCAAGGACGAGCGAACTCAAAGAATGACCCTTTAGCCTTTTCCTGAAAGCCTTTTGAGGTTTTTCGAGTCCCAAATTGAGAGATTACCCGATCGCCAATAAAATTTCACACCGATTTTATTTTAGTGACCTGAATTTGTTTTATGAGCGGCGGAGCCGCATTTTATAAAATCGCGAAGCGATTTTATGCGCGCAGCGATTTTATTTCCATTGACAAAAAAGCTAATTTGTATTAAAAATACATGTTTAAAAAAGTCGAAGCTGGTATTCTATTGCAAGGAGGAATGATGAAAACCAAAGCATTTGGAACAAAGACTAAATTGGGAATCATCCTCTTGATTTTTGCATTCGCTCTGGTACCCATATGTGCAGGCAGTGCCTTCGCGGATGACCAGGCGGCGTCAGCAGGTGCAGCTGAGACCGGTGAGACAGGGGCCGGCGCCGCGGGCGCAGGCGCGGCAGGCGCAGGCGGTACGACCGGTGTAAGCACAATGAGCATGGTGGGGATCCTAGGGGCGCTTGCTCTCACAGCCGCTCTTGTGGCCGCATCAGCATCCGGTGATGACGGAGCGGGAACCACGCCCACGCATTAATAACGTAATACTGATAAGATTCTTTCTGGGGGGACGGGCCCTTCATGCCCGACCCCTCTCTTTTTTGCCCCCGCTGAATCCTAGTCACGGCGTAGCCTTTCCGCCCGCCCTCCGTATCTCAGACTCTTTTACGCCTTCAACGATTTGAACGACTTGAACGTCTTTTACGATTTTTCCATCATTCCATCATTCCGTCGCTTGCGACGCCTTGAACCGCAATTTGACAAAAACCTCACTTTTTGCAATAATCTACGTGTCCGCTGCAGCATGATAAGGTTTCGGGCGGCCAAGTATTTCATTTGTCGAGGTGAGAAGATGAAAATGACGCGGTCCGCAAAATGTGGAGTTGTTTTTCTGCTGTTTGCTTTTGTTTCGGTTCCTCTTCTTTCTACCAACAGCTTTGCCGAGGACAGACTCGTTTCCAGTTCCGGAGGATTTGGGGCGGCGAATTCCTCAGGCGCGGAAACCTCGCTTGCAGCCTCTCCTGTAGCGCCGCCACCCAGCGCTATGGCCCCAAACACAGTCCTGGCTCTCATGTTGGGCGTTATAGCCTTGTCAGCCCTTTTGGCCGCAGCTGCTGCCAGTTGACGCACCCTCCTCCACTCCCAGTGCCCCTTAAGCAAATGTAATCCCGAATTGTGTTTATTCTTATAATTCGGTCAAGAAGTTTTTGCTCTGATATTTCCCTGGCTCGCCGTAGCCCTGAGCCATTCGATGCTGCTCATGGCCCTGAGTAA
Source organism: Deltaproteobacteria bacterium (assembly GCA_037380925.1). GTDB lineage: Bacteria > Desulfobacterota > DSM-4660 > Desulfatiglandales > HGW-15 > JARRRH01. Next base: position 3,874 of record JARRRH010000357.1, read on the forward strand.
ATCGAAGGGCATGTCGAAGGGGCGAAGGCGGCTGAGGCTCTAGCGACCCTGAGCCGCGCCGAAGGGGGAGCGAGAGATAATCTTTTTCGCCTGCCCCGTGAAATCCGCCGTGGGCGGCTATTTCACTGGGGTGTTTTCCATTTTTCGCGTTTTCGTGATAACGTTCTTACGATTTCAATTTATTCGGTTAAATTCACGACAGTGAGGAGCGGAGCAGATTTAACTGGACGATTTCAACGATTTTAACGTTTTTAACGAATTGAACGTCTTTTACAACTTTTTCATCCTTCC
>JARRRH010000358.1:0-3597 GCA_037380925.1 Deltaproteobacteria bacterium
AAAACTCCCCGTCTCATCCAGGGTAAACCGATCTATGATGTGGCGCATGCCCGTGACACTTTCTTCGGGACTGATTCAGTGACGTGGACCCATTCTCGTCCTTACCCCGCCGGGATGAAGAATGAGCACACCGATTCCTCGGGGTTTCAGGGCTACGGCCAATCCCTGCAGTGCTGCATTGAGTGCGGCTTTGCTCGAACGATAATAGTAGTTCCCGGGACTTTCGATGTCGGCGATGCTTCCCATATGGCTGCTGACGGCGATGATGAGGCGTTTTTCGCTCCTGGCGATATTCTCTGCAAAGTATTCGGACACACGCATGGCCCCCATGGTGTTTACCTCGAAGGTCCTTGCCCAGTCGTGATAACAGAGAGATCCGAATTCCGCGATATCTTTCTCGAGATAGACGGCCGCGTTGCTCAGGAAGATGTCTATCGGCTCTTCTTCCAACTCCCAGAACAATCCGCGTATGTCCTCCGGGACAGTGACATCCAAACGGTGCAGGCTGAGTCTGGAATAACGCTCAGCCAGTTTTAAGAGCGGCTGGGCTTCGGCAGGATGCCGGCAGGTGGCGAAGACCCGCCAGCCCTCCGCTGCGTACTGGCGCGCCCATTCCAGGCCCAGGCCCCTGTTGCTGCCGGTGATCAGAATGCTCGACATCGTAGCTTCCTTCCCGATGATCCCGCCTTCGGTTTTCCCTCCTTAGGATCTCTTCCCTTTAGGTTTGCCCCCGACTCTCCAGCGCCATGGCGATCCTCTTTTTAAGCTCTGTCAGGTCGTAGGATTTGATCACATAGTAATCCGCAGCCACTGATTTGAGATCTTCTTTGAAGGTGTCGTAAGCCGTACAGAGGATGACCGGAAGATCGTAGAATTGCTTGCGGATGTCCTGCAGCAGGTCCAGCCCGTCATAGTCGATCATTCTGATGTCCAGCAAGACCAGGTCCGGCTTTTCTTCTCCAATTCTTTCAAGGAGCCTGTACCCGCTGTCCGCACTGGAGACCGCGTAACCCTCATCCGTCAACTCCTGCGTGTAGAGGAGCCGGATGTGCTCCTCGTCGTCGACGATCAAGATTTTCCCGCTCATAGCCGCACTCCGAACTCTCGGTAGAGGAAAGCTGGATAGTGCCGAACTCTCTGTCGTCTTATAGCGTAGCAGGAATGCCCAGCCCTTCACATGGGGTGTTTCTTGTATTTTTTTCCTTAAAGGAAGGAAGGTCGGGGCAGACTCATAAGGTATTTCCCCAACAGCTCAAATTGCGATGGTTCCGGAAACAAGGGAAAGAAATCAGCGGAAATGGGATTTGGCCTTTTTCACCCGGCAAGGTACCGCTTGACGATATTCCTGACGGCGCTCAGCAAATCGTCGTAAGAGGCCGGTTTGGTGAGGTAGGTAGAGGCGCCTGCTTTCCTGGACTGAATTTTGTCCCAGGGTTCGTTGGAAGTCGTCCAGACGACGACAGGGATCTCCTGCAGATCAGGGTCCGCCTTCATTTCGAGGAGGGCCTCGCGGCCGTCCTTCCTGGGCATGTTCAGGTCCAGGAGAATCAGGGCGGGCCTCGGTGAAACCCCGGGGTCGGCATACTTCCCCTCGCGTCTCAGATAGTGCATCAGCTCTTCACCGTCCTGGACGAAACGCACGTCCCCCGGACTTTCAAGTTGGGAAAAAGCCTCCTCAATCAGCAAGCGGTCATCGGCATCGTCTTCCGCCATGAGGACCGTGAGGGAATCCATCTGTTCGCCCTCCAACGGTTTACCCTTTATTCCGGTTGACGGGCAGCGTGACAATGAAAGTAGCCCCCCTGCCCAACTCGCTTTTGGCCGTGATCTCACCCCCGTGGCGTTCGACGATCTTCCTGCAGATGGCGAGCCCCATGCCCACCCCTTCGTATTCAGTCCTTCCATGGAGCCTCTGGAAGGGGGCAAAGAGCTTGTCCAGGTGTTTCTCTTTGAAACCGATCCCGTTGTCCTCCACGAAGACCCGGTAGGCCTCGACTCCCTTGGACCCTTCTACAGGGCGTGCGTAGATCTTTATGAAGGGGGACCTGTCGTTTCCGTTGAATTTTGCGGCGTTGGCGATGAGGTTTTGAAAGAGCTGAATCATCTGGTTCCGGTCGGCCTTAAGAGACGGAAGCTCTTCCACGTCCACTTGCACCCCTTTTTCCTCGATCAGCACCTCCAGGTTGGACAAGGCGGCCTTAAGCGATCTGTTGAGGTCCGTTTCCTTGAACTGTTCCGACTTGGTGGCCACCCAGGAGTAGTCCAGAAGGGACCCCAGCAGGGTTTGCATCCTTTCCGCCGCCTTCTGCATCCGAACAAGGAAGTCCCTGCTCTGCTCGGGTAGGAGGTGACCTGATTTGCCCTCTATCAGACTCCCGAACGTGCGGATCTTTCGGAGGGGCTCCTGAAGGTCGTGGGAGGCGATGAAGGCGAAGTCCTGAAGCTCCCGGTTGCTGCGCTCGAGTTCCGCCGTCCGCTCCTTCACGCGCAATTCCAGTTCATCGCGGGACCTGCGCAATTCGTCCTCCAGACGCTTGGGCTCGGTGATGTCCACCAGGGCCAGGCGCCAGTGGATGAGCCCTTGCCAATCGTGTTTGGCTGCAGCTTGCAACTTCACATGGACGAGCCGGCCAGACGCCTCGGCGTTAAGCCGCAATTCACAGGAACCCTTCCCTTCGTTTAAAGCAATCTTTTCCAGGCAAGAAAAATAGACGTCTTGATCCGGTGGATAAATCAGCAGCGAAAACAGGCGGCCCGCGAGGAAATGTTTAGAACCGGCAAACATTCGGGCGGCTGCATCGTTGGCCTGTTCGATGAGGCTCTTTTCGTTTACGGTCACAAAAGCCACCGGCGCGAATTGGTGGAGATCGACGAACTCCTTTCGCGAGGCCTCGAGCTCCTTGTTCGCGCGCTGAAGCTCCTCGTTCTGAAGCTCCAGCTCGACCTGATGGACTTCGAGTTCGTGGGTCAGGCGCACAAGCTGCAGCTCATTGTCACCCACCGATTCGGTTTCCCTCTCTTTGACGATCCGCTCAGCCTCCATTCGGAGCGCCTCGAAAGTCACGCCCGGTCCTTTCTTGTCGTCCATATTTCTTAGACTCCACTAGAGATTGAACTTCCGGTCACATCTTCTATGGCGAGCAGTATCTTGATTTCCCCTTCCTGATCCTCCCGGAGCACCCGGCCGTTGAGCCGCATACGCTTGAGTCCGATTTCCGGAAACCGGTGCTCCACCGGGTAATCCTCGAAGCTCTTTCCTTGTTCGATAGTTTCCTCCAAAAGCTTGCGGAGTTCCGGGATGTCCCACTGGCGGTTTCCCAGCTCGAAAAGGACTTTTCCCTCCGTCTCATCGCGGGCGGTCCCGAAGGTTTCATAAAAGCGGCGGTTGGCCGTGACTACCCGGTTCTGTCTGTCGAGCACCAGCAAAGATTCCCGAACCGTGTCGATAATGCTCTCGGCAAAGCTTTTTGCGGACGCAACGGCCCTGGCGTTCAACCTTTCCACATCCTCCTGGGCCTTTTTTTGATCATCGATGTTGACGAAGGTCAGCACCACCCCTTCGATCACCTGCTCCTCCGTCCGGTGTAACATGACCCG
>JARRRH010000359.1:0-4206 GCA_037380925.1 Deltaproteobacteria bacterium
GCGGGCCGTTAGCTCAGTTAGGTAGAGCAGCGGACTTTTAATCCGTTGGTCGCGTGTTCGATTCACGCACGGCCCACCAAAAATAAAATGGCTTAGCCATTTTATGAAATGCGGCTCCGCCGCTCTGTTCGCGCCTTGGCTTCCGCGGCTATGCGGGTGGAAGTTTTACAAAATTGCGTATCCCTTTTTCTCCCATCGTCTAGGTCAGCCAGTCGAAGATCCCGCTATGCGGGGGTCCAGGACATCCCGCCCGGAGGGCGGGACGACACCTCGACCTGGGGGCCATGTGGGGAGACTTTGGACAATTCGGGCAGATATTATAGGACCTACTCTGGGCGACATGCCCGGCGGTGACCATTCATTCGTTATTATAGCGTCCCCATCGTCTAGCCAGGTCCAGGACACAGGCCTTTCACGCCTGCGACACCGGTTCAAATCCGGTTGGGGACGCCAGCTCTGTTACCAAAAAGCTCTGGCACTTTCTCCTGGGGCTTTTTTGATTTTTGGATACAGGCGGGAAATATTCGGCCGTAATCTTGTCGGGGTAGACTGTTACGGGGCTGATGAACTTGGCTGTCATAAGGGCCGAAGGGTCCCAAAAATTGTTCATTTTGGGCAAAATTTTCCATTGCCCCGACCATCGATAGCTTATCGAATACTTAAATTTGACCGGCTCCAAAAACGACCGATTAGCAAATGCAAGCTTGATGATGCAGGAGTAAAAATATTATTGCCGCAACATCCAGCTTATAGCGTAGACAGTTCTTATCACAGGCCTCGATACCCTTTAGGACTCGCAGATTTGCTGGAGATACATCAGTTTAGAACGGATACAAAACATGAGGTACATTTCAGCTGTCACCACGTCCAAAAAACGAAAGGCAGGATTTTATAACCCTGCCTCGTCGCTTTTAAAAGGTTAGCTCTAGGAACAAGACTTGTTATTGCAACTCATTTCGGTACCGTAAATGTTCCCTTATGGTTGTTACAAAACTGAGTCGTACCTTGCACCACTGGCTTACCCCCGGCGATCCTTACAGCTTTTCCGCCACCAGTGATACCCTTATATTTCCCGGTTCCTGCCAGAATTGTCGTCGTTGCTGCTTTTTCGCCTGGATTTTGTGTGTACCGGAAAATAACATAATCGCCCTGTGGATCGAGGTATTTCATGTAGCAATAGACAGTTTGTCTTTCCCCTTCCCACATCGCGACTCCCTCCGAATGCACAGTGCAATTATCAAACACTTTGCTTTCCGTATTGCTTCGCATAATTCCCTTAGCATCGAAGCCGAAAATAGTGATTTCTTGCGAATGAACCAACGGCGACAGATCCATTGAAACACATGCGTCGACGTCATAGGTCTGTTCGGCACTTTGGGCTAGGGTTGGTGCGCTTGATCCAATAACCACACAGATGCAAAGGATTATTGCAAATCCAATGACTCCTTTTTTGTCACACATGTCTTTTCTCCTTTCGGTTTAGAATATTTCCCTTTTCTTTTCCTCTGATTGGAAATGTGCAAAACAAAAAGCCGAACTTCACCTACTGTGACTTTAACGATGTCACTTTCGGCAGCCCGGCTGTCTTTCGCGAAATCCAGATGTACGGAAAGTACAGTGAATGGAAGCCAACAATTCTACTACTGGGTCAACAAGAATCACCAAGACCCGTGGCTTTCCGTCCCCATCTCACGATGGGTTTGGCTTTTCCAGCACGAGATTTAGGATCTCCCGATAGGACGGAAACCATCCTATCAGGAGCCAGGCTTGCCCATTTTGGGAGGTTGTTCCATGGGAGACCTCCTGAATGGAGGTTAAAGGTTGGGGAAGAAACATCGCTTTCAGAATAGCCAAGGCGGCTTGAATGTCAAGGAAAACCGTCTCTCTCGGATACGCTGAATCCTAGTTATCTGCCAGATTGCCGCAGTCCAAATCCATAAGATCCTGGGATCCCCAAAATCATGCCAGAGTTTCAACTGGCATTCGTATACACAAGAATTGGTCGATTTAACACTAGCCCAAATAAACCTGAAATTCAGCCGGCCTTCGAAGCTCCGGATTTCATGCCGCCTGCCTGGCGCTCGGCTACTTATCGAATAGTGAGATTTCACAAGAGCCGATTTTTGAAACAATAGCAGGCGGAAGCTTGAAGAAGGGTTGGAGATAAAACAATCAAAGTATTTATTGGTTGTTGAGACGGTGTCGCAGAGCAAGTTGAAAATTTGGAGTGACTCCAAATAGAATACAAATTGTGTGGAAACCCAAGAAACATAAAAAGGAGCCACCCCCACCAGAAAAGTATTACGAATCGGGTCAAAAAGAAAGCTGAAATGATTACGGGTAGAAAGAAGTGCCACCCAATTTTTGTCCGGGCTGATTTGTGCTTTAATCAGTAAGCCACCCGTAAATCATTCTGAACACCAGGTCATGAGATTTTTCCAAAACCAGCCCATGCGAGGCATTGCCAATCAAAATGTATGCCTTCTTTTCTGCGTTACAGTCCTTGAAGCTATTCAATGCATCGTTTAAATCCACAAAAACTTCATGGTCACCAAGCATAAAAAGTACAGGTCCTTTAATCATGGGCACATACTTTGCGTGGCGAGCGTCTCTGGCATCTACGAAAGGACCGGTAGGTATTTTGGGGGTTCTTTTCTCCACAATCTCAACAAACTTATTCAAAACATCCTCGTCATATTTGTACCAGAGACCCTTTGCAGAGACGGGGTTTGAAGGAACGAAAGTTTTACCGGTCTCGGCCATACGACTTAATTGAGCAACGGGCTTTTTAGCCTTGTCATTAACCGTCTTATATGGAAGGCCCATCAACACCATGCGTTCTACCTCTTCCGGATAATTGGCAGCAAGTGACAAGGAAATCACAGTTCCAAAGGAGAGGCCAACTACATTAACTTTATCAACATTTTCCTTGGCTTGAATAAAGTCAGCCACTGCCTTCATGTCGTTTCCGCAATTATCTGCATTGACGTGGAGCCCGTTTGTTTTGGTGCTTTTGCCATAGCTTCTGTGGTCTACGGCATAAGCGACAAAACCTTTGGAAACCAGATAATCCATCAGGTTGTAGCCTTGTACAGGAAGGTTATAAACCGTAGAGCCGCTTTTAACCCAGGGAATAAGAAGCACAACTTTTGTCGGCTCATGTTGAGCAGGAGCTTTTCTAACGACATAAATTGTAGGGCCTGCTGGGCTTTTGACCATGTGTTCAGTTTGTACAGGTTGGGGAGCCTTTCGTGTCTCTAGGCCGGCACAGCCATAAAAAAGTGTAACAGAGAAAATGAATGCAAAAATGATTGCCCATGTTTTTTTCATGTCCTTGCCTCCTTTCCTTTAAGCGTTAAGAGACAGCTGCCTCTCATAACTCTCGATCAATACGATTCAGCTATAGAAGCGATCGCTTCCCTTCTGCCCCACCTTGCGATGGGTTTGGTTTTTCCAGCATGAGATTTGTGGTCCCCCGACAGAACGGAAACCGTCCCATCAGGAGCACAGCTTGCCCATTTTGAGGGGTTTTTCCATGAGGGACCCCCTGAATGGAGGTTAAATGGTGGAAGGAAAAGCCGATGGCACTAATGAAAAGGCTGTTTTTTGTCAGCCACAGAGAACGAAGAGGGTGCCCGTAGCACCCCTGAGGTTATGACTTCCTGACGAAACCTATTGGAAGGATAAATTTAAGCTTACCCAAATAAAGCATAATTTACAAATCAGGAGCTGGGTTTAACTAGTTCGGGAGCTGTCTATGCGCCTAATTGGTCAAAAAGCTCGGTGGCAATCCGCATCCCCTTTTTACTCCAATAAAGAATCAAACAGTTAGCCTTATCTTAGCGAACATACTTTCTGATCCTATTTTTTCAAGAAAGATAGGGCAAGGTTCTCTGTTGAAAACTGGTCGTTGGTGAAGTCGCGAAAGGTTAGCTTCTGTCCCGCAAACAATAGAGTCGCTTCTTTTCCAAAGATTAAGTCTCGGATCTCGGCGGGAGACATACCCTTCTCGTGTAGGCGCTTTACTCTTTCCCCTAAACTTTCGAGGTAAACGATAGTATGATCCAGCACTGCGGAGGCGTCGGTGACAACGGTTCCAGATGCCGGAAACAGGACCCTCGGCATCAGCGCCCTAACCCTTTTCAAGGAAGTAATTATTTCCCGTTGCCTCTCCTCAGGACGTGCAACGTTTGGCTTTTCGGAAGC
>JARRRH010000360.1:0-3571 GCA_037380925.1 Deltaproteobacteria bacterium
AACATAATCACTTCCACAAGAGGGTGCCTCCTCTTGAGCTCTCGAAGGGTTTCAATGCCGTCCATCCCCGGCATTCTCACATCGAGTACCACCACGTCAACGGGCTCTTCCCCCAGGAATGCAAGGGCTTTTTCCCCGCTCTCGACCCCGGTCACATGGACATCCCGTTTCTTGATGCGCTTGACCAAGGTGTCCAAGAACTCCTTCTCATCGTCCACAAGGAGCACGTTGAAGTCTTCCAACCCTATCACCTCCTTGATCGTATCGCCTCTCTGATCTTCTCAACGAGTTCTGCAAAATCGCATGGCTTTATGAGATAATCATGGGCCCCGTATTCCATGCCGTCTCTGGCCGCCTCCGCTGAACCATGTCCTGTGAGCATGATCACGGGCATGTCGGGCACCATTTTCTTGAATATTTTTAGGACCTCAATGCCGTCCATATCTTCCATCTTGAGGTCCAGGACGGCTACGTCGAAATCCGCGTTGCGAAGGGCCCGAATGCCTGCCGTACCGCTCAAGGCCTTGGTCACGTCGATGTTTCTTTTGGACATCCTGTTGGAAAGCACATTCACATACCCTTCTTCATCATCTACCAAAAGAAGCTTTATGCGTTTTTCCTTTTCACGGTGATTATGGGAGGCGGTTTTCTTCGCGGACATGGTCTCCCTCAAAAGGGAAGCTTGAAGCGTTCCGAAAAACAACACCTCAAGCCGAGGGGTTTTCTTTTCTTGCCTGTTTCGGGCTGAGGGGGATGTGGACCCGGAATCTCGTTCCCTTGCCAACCTCGCTCTCCACCTCGATATGGCCCCCTAACTTTTTAATAATACCATAACAGATGGACAAGCCCAACCCCGTGCCCCTTCCCACCGGCTTTGTTGTGAAAAAAGGGTCGAAGATGCGGCTTAAATTGGCGTCTGGAATCCCCGGACCGTTGTCCGTGACCTCGACCACAATGGCGTCACCCTGCAACCGGGTCACGATATTGATTGTCCCGCCCTGCTTTTCCATCGCATCCAGGGAGTTGTTTATGAGGTTAAGAAACACTTGCTGGAGTTCGGACTGGGATACCCGGATCGGCGGCAGCCCCCACTGAAACTCCGTGTTGACAGCCACGTTGGTGTATTTTGCCCTCTGGGCCAGGAGGGTGACAATTTCTTCAAGGAGCTTGTTGACCTCCACCTCCTGAATCCTGGAATCTGTTTTCCTTGCAAAACTCAGCAACTTGTAAGTTATCTCCTTGCAGCGCTTTCCCTGCGTATTGATCTGCGCCAAAGCTCTCCGTAATTCATCCAGGTTTTTGCTCTTTTGGAATTCTTCCTCCTCAAGCAAGTCTTCTATCCAACCCGCCTCTTCCACCATAATGGCCACGGGATTGTTGATTTCATGGGCGATGCCTGCCGCCATTTCCCCAAGGGACGCCAGTTTACCCGTCTCTATAATCTGCTCATCCATCATGTGTTTTTCCTGATCCGCCCTCGCAATACGTTTGACCACCCTTCTGGATAGGATAAAGGCCATGGCGAGGATGCAGAACCCGCCGATCAGGAGAATGATCACCGTCACCCTAAGCGCTCTTTTCACATCGGAGAAGGCATCGGCTGCGTGCTGCTGATACACCAGCAACCAGTCTCCCTCTTTTAGAAAAGCAGCCACATAGAGATTCTGATTTCCGGAGCTGTCCGATCTCTCAACGATTTGCACGTCTTCGCCGAGCCGCTCTTCATGGGCCAGGAAATCGGCGATCACCCCTTTGCTGCTGGCAATGTCCAGGAAAGGTTTCGTCTGGTACTCTCCCTTTTTGTTCACAATATAGGCAAAACCCGTTTCACCGACTCGGATGTTTTCCACGAGGTTGTTGAACGCGACAAAATCGATGGTTGCTCGCAAAAGCCATTTTTGACCCTTGTAGTTGTCCCTCACGGCCACGATGAAATGGGGCAGACCGCGAAGACCCAGAAAAACGTCGCTGATAAAATACTCTCTCTGAATCGCCTTTTTGAACCACCCTGCTTCAGAGTAAAGGGCCCGTCCCAGCTTGAACGGACCCGAATAGGCGACTTGAACGCCCCGCTCATTCACGACCCCGAGATCCACAAAGACCGGACCGTACTCTTGCTGCAATGTCGCAAGCCGGTCTTGCAAGAAGGATTCCTCACTCAGTTCTTCATAACTGAAGGTCGCGGTCAGGTAGCTGATGTCGGACTGTTTCTCATTGAGAAACGAATCTATGTTCTGTCTGTGTTTCTCCACCAATTCTTCCAAATGGGCGTAGATCTTTTCTCGATAAGAGGTCTGGAACTGATACAGGCCGATTCCGCCCACTAGGATCATGGGTGTAAATGACACTACAATGACAATTAAGACGATGTTCCTGATTAAAGACCGGTAGTACCGGACGTCTCTGTAATGGTCTTCTTCCATAGGGGCTGCGATGAGATCCTGCTCGTCTTCGAGGAGGCGAACCAGGGCGCGTTCATTTGGATCCTGAAGTACTTCGTCTTATCTATAACTTACCCACTCCTTTTTGCCAAGGACAATTTGTCTCCAAAGGGGGAGAGGCGCATGCCCGGCTTTTTCAAAAGAAAACCCCCACATTCAGTAAGGCTGGATCACATGAGGAACAAGGCTTCACGCGTGTTTTTCCATGCGCCTTGTGTCTTGCGCCTTGATCCGTCTTTTATGTTGCAGGCAGGACCCGCTTGGGATAGGACTTACGAAGAACGTCCAAAACCACGTTTTTGAGGCTGTCTATATTGGTGCCCTCTTTTTCCACCAAAGCGACATTGCTCAGAATAGGCGGATGATTGAGGTAATCTGAAAGAAGGGTGTGGACCACCACAGGCAACGTGGGCATACACTCTTGGACCTCCTCCAACAGGGCCGTTTGACCGGCGTCGGGGAGATCTAAGTCGAGGATCAAGAGATCGGGAGGCTTGCCGCCGTTAACACACTGCAAGACTTCACGGCCGTTTCTTGCCAACTGGACCGCATAACCTTCCGAGATCATCTCCCGCTTCAAAAACTCTCGGACGCGGGGATTTCGATCTGCAATGAGAATGGTAAAACCTCTCCTCAAGGAATCCCCCTTCATGGTCGTTATGATCCTCTGTGGCAAGGTCCATGCCATGGATGGGTGTTCCCCGAAAATTTACTAAGTCACTGGAAGCACGGCACATTATAAAGACCGCCGAAAGAATCCTTTTGGGGCTCAAAAGAGTAGAGTGTCGAAATCCTTTACAGAGTGTAAAAGGGCCTCTCTCGCACTCCACATCGCTGTGTGCTGTAAAGGACTCCTGAAAAGGCAATCCCTCAAATCAGCCGACATAAATCTCCCGAACGTTCTCCCTGTGATCCACAAGGTAAAGCATTTGGGTGGGGGCCTTGAGTATTTGCTTCAACTCCTGCTTGAGTTCAGAAATCTTGGTTCGGTCTACGTTGAAGAACCGGATGTAAACATAGCGGTGTTTTTCAGGTGCCCGTTCATAGGAACTCAATATGCTGACCATACGGCCTCCATACTTGCGGATAACGTCCGCCACGTCCTTGATCGATCCCGGCCGGTCTTCCAG
>JARRRH010000361.1:0-3570 GCA_037380925.1 Deltaproteobacteria bacterium
CCGGGCCATGGCGTCGCCCAGACCGGTGCTGCTGCCGGTGACAATGGCTCAGCCTTTTCACACATCAGGCCGATCCTTCCAGACACTTGTTCGCACTTTACAAGAAAGGCCGTTCTTGGTATGGGTGGCCTTGAAAGGATTGTTCGCTCGGCCCCAAAGGCCGGGGCGTTGAACAAAGGAAGAATAAGAAAGAAACACAACGTATCGTCAAAGAGCAAAACAGGCGGGTCATGAAAGACATGAAGAAAACCAAGGCGCAACTTGTGGGCGAAATGAATGAACTTCGCCGACGGGTTTCGGAACTGGAAGCAGTGCAGAGCAAGGTGGAAGATGCCGGAACGGCTCGGGAAGAGAACTCCCGGCCTGTGCAAGCGAATCTCGAAAGTTTGCGGGCCAGCGAAACAAGATACCGAGACATTTTTGAATCTGTGCCGGTTTCCATTTGGATAGAGGACTTCTCAAGGGTCAGAGAGGCCCTTGAAGCCTTAGAGCTTCAAGGGGTGACGGATTTTCGGAAGTATTTTAGGGAGCATCCGGAATTTCTTAGAAAAGCCTTAGAGATGGTCAAAATTGTCCATGTAAACCGTCAGAGTCTGAGGTTGTTCGGAGCCAGGGACAAGGATGAGCTCATGACTTCCCTGAGCAAGGTGTTTCTGCCGGAAACGCTGCCCATTTTTGCAGAAGAACTGGCCGCCTTGGCCGAAGGAAGGGCGGGTTTCGAATCTGAAGCCTCTGTTCGAACGCTTCAAGGAGAGAAAAAAAGCATCCTTCTTTCCCTCTCATTTCCTGAAGAGGGCTCCCGGCCGGCTGAAGTACTTGTGACCATCATGGATATCACCCTGCGCAAAAAGACGGAGGCCGCTTTGCAAGCCTCCCAGACATTGCTGGACAAGACGTTCGCCAGCCTTGAGGAAGCCGTATTCGTTGTGGATATACCCAGCCGAAGGATCGTCGCCTGCAACCCGACTGTAGAGAAGCTTTTCGGATACAGCGTCCATGAAGCGACGGGGCGCAACACCGAATTCCTGCACGTCAATCGAGAATCATATGAAGACTTTGGCCGCGAGCTTTTCCGTGCCCTCGACACAGAAGGGGTCTTCCGAAGTGAATTCCAAATGCGACACAAGGACGGAACCATTTTTCTCACGGAACATACAGTGACGCAGATATCCGACTCAGACGGCCGGCCATCGCATGTGGTCAGCGTGGTCCGGGATATCACAGAACGAAAAAAGGCCGAGGAAGCCCTAAGCAGGTCTGAGGAGCAGCTCCGGAAGGTTTCGGCTCTACTGTTAGAGGCCCACGAGAGCGAGAGAAAGACGGTGGCTCGAGAACTCCATGACAGCATCGGGGCAAGTCTGGCCGCCGTCAAGTTCGGGCTGGAAAGAAAGCTGCATGCTATCGAAAAGGGCGAGCCTATTTCCGGAGCTCGCCTGGAAGACCTTCTTTCCCTGGTTCAAGGAGCCATGAAGGAGGCCAGGAGAATCCAACAGAATTTGCGCCCCCTGGTTCTCGACGAACTGGGCGTGGCCGTGGCGATTCGCTCCTTCTGCCGCGACTTCCAGAAGATTTACCCCCACATCGAGATAAGCGATGATCTATCCGTCCGAGAAGAAGACATTCCCGACCCTCTGAAAATCGTGATATACAGGATTTCCCAGGAGGCTCTGAATAATGTCGCCAAGCATAGCCGGGCCAATGCGGTGACCCTCTCCTTGAGAAAGGTGAAAGACCACATTGAACTGGCTATCCGCGACAACGGGGTGGGTTTTGACCTGGAACAGGAGTCCCGGAGCGCAAGACGTCGCTTCGGCTTGGGCCTTGCGAGCATGGAAGAACGGGCGCAGCTTGCAGGCGGTGCCTTCACTCTCGCCTCCGGCAAAGGGAGGGGCACCACGATCCATGCCCGTTGGCCTTTGCCCGATCTCCCTCGTTTTTGAAAAGAGACCCCCATGCCCCTGCAACATCGCGAAACCGTTTTTGGACAGGAATAACCCTCCATCTCTTAGAAGTGATCGGTTTTTTCGCTCGAGATCGATGCCCCGAAGAATTCAGCTGCAGAAGCGCTGAATTTTTCCAGCGAAGGGATATGGACGTAAATTTGGTGCCCTGCATTAAAATGGGTCAAAGTGATGTTTTTCCGCAAATCGGGCGGTAAGTCGAGATGGTTGACCGCATATTGAGTGGCGAAATAAGAGGTATCCAGGTCGTAGTAACCACTGGCGATGAGCACCCGCAGAGATCTGTTTTTACGCATGGATTGGGCCAGGATGTCTGCCACATTCAGGTATCCCTGTGAGGCGGAGCCCCAGTCCCATGACTGGTTGGCTTTTTCGGATAAGACCACGTAAGGGATCTCTGTATCAAATGCCAACTGATCCCTCACATAGGCATTCCACGTGGCGGTCATGGGGCCAATGACCACAAAGACAGAGGGATCCTCCATGAAATTATTCATGGTGTAGTCCCCAGTAACCCGAGAGTCCAGTGCGCCGATTCGGAGGTTCTCCTTGAGGAGAAGTTCCACCAAGAAATCACTCCGTTTGATTCTCAGATTGTGATTTCCGATATAGGTTCCTGAAAGGCTCGTGTAGGAAGTCAGCTTTTCAATAATGGAACCGCGCTCTTCAGGCGAAATGGCATCGCCCTTGGCCAACGCCAAGAGGTATTCATTCAAGGCGAATTTTTCTACCTCATTCCTCGTCTTCTCAAAGTCCGCTTGAAGCTCAGGAGACAGCTTTTTGTGGTACCGCGCTGCAACCGCATACGGCGGCAAGTAGAGGATGTAGGGAAGATCGTTCCCATTCACAAATGTGATGTTCTGAAAGTTGAGAGCCGCCGAGATAAGAACGATTCCGTTCAGATTCATGCCCAGTTCATCCTGCAAGTACCCTGTAAGTGCTGCCGCTCTTGTTGTTCCGTAGCTTTCCCCCACAAGAAACTTGGGGGACAACCAGCGGTCGTTCAGGGTCACATAGAGTCTAATGAACTGGCCAACCGTTCGCACATCGGCTTCCACGCCAAAGAACTTCTTTGGATCCACCCCGGAAGCAGCATGACTGTACCCGGTACCCACAGGATCGACGAAAACGAGGTCGGTACTATCAAGCCACGTGTACTCATTATCCACCAGGACATAGGGCGGCGGCAAAGCCTTGTCTTCTTCCAGAAGAACCCTCTTGGGACCAACGGCGCAGAGATGCAACCACACCGAAGAAGCGCCCGGACCGCCGTTGAAAGCGAAGGCGATGGGGTGTTGAGTTTGTGCGCCGTCTTTGGTGTAGGCAACAAAGAATATGTTCGCTTCGACCTTTCCAGCTTCGTCTTTTATCGGCATGTAGCCGGCCGTGGCCGTGTAACTCAGACTTTTGCCATGCACATTGATCTTATGATGGGTGACGGAGGGTTTATGGGTTTGCGCCTCCCCTTTCTTATCCTGGCTCCCCGATACCACAGGAACGTCCTGTGAGGTCCCGGCCGTCTCTTCCGGGTAAGCGCAGTCTATTTGGGTCTCACCGTAAGTTAAGAGGAGGGTCGCGAGGACCACAATGGCAAGGTATCTTTTCATAC
>JARRRH010000362.1:0-3570 GCA_037380925.1 Deltaproteobacteria bacterium
GAATATGCATGCAAGCCTTCAAAACACAGCTCAGCTCACCCTCTGGTCAGAAGTGGATGTGACAGAAATGGTAGAATTCCTAGATTCGATAAGGGAGGAACACAAGAAAGACGAGGCAGTGAGAATCTCCCTGAATGATATCATTATCCTCATCACTTCCCGCGTCTTGAAGCGTTTTCCCGCCATGAACTCCACGTTGGTGGGAGAAGAAATTCTGATCCACGATGCGGTAAACATGGGCACTGCCGTGGCCCTGCCCGAGGGTCTGATTGTGCCTGTCATACATGGCGCACACAAAAAGGGACTCCTCGAGATCGCCAAGGAGGCCAGGGAACTGGCCGAGAAGGCACGCCAAGGGAAACTAACCATTGATGAGGTAAGCGGTGGGACGTTTACTTTGACCAATCTAAGCATGTTTGAGGTAGACGGCTTTACGCCCATATTAAGGTCGCCTGAGACCGGGATTTTGGGCGTGGGCCGGGCGAAGGAAAAGCCTGCTGTTTACAGGGGCGAAATTTCTGTTCGCGCCATGATGTTTGCGAGTCTGACCTTTGACCACCGGGTGGTAGACGGCGCTCCCGCCGCCGAGTTTTTAAAAACTCTGGTCCGGTGCCTTGAACACCCCACTCTGGTCATGACATGATGCGAGGACATATGGCAGTTACGTGATGAGGTAATCCTGTGTACGATGTGATCGTTGTCGGTGGGGGGCCGGGTGGGTATGCGGCTGCCATAAGGGCCTCTCAACTGGAGGGTAAGGTGGCCCTGATGGAGCCGGCGGAAGTGGGTGGCACCTGCGTAAACAGGGGATGCATTCCTACAAAAATATGGCTACACGCTGCCCGCCTTCTCCAGGGCATCCGCACTGCAGATGAGTTCGGGATTACGGCTTCCGTCCAGGAGTTGAACTTTCAGAAGATCGTGAATAGGAAAAACGGCGTATCGGGTGATATCCGGATGGGAATGGAAGGCGTTCTGCGAAGTAACAAGGTGGAGATCATCAGAGATTGGGCTGTGTTGAAAAGTCCTAAACAGGTCAGTCTAGACGACGGGACCGTTCTGGAGACGAAAAAGATCATCCTCGCCACCGGCAGTTCTCCCACAGTCCCAGAGGTGCGTGGAGTAGAAGCAGCGGCTTTGACAACGGACCAAGTACTTGAAATGAGAAAAGCCCCAGCTTCTGTTCTCATAGGGGGGGCCCTGGGACCCATTGAAGTGGAGATGGCTGCTCTACTGAACATTTTCGGCTGTAAAGTGGTCTTGATCTCAGAGTCGCGCAGGCTTCTCTCCAGAGAAGACGGGGAAACAAGCCAGCGGCTTGCACAGGCCTTCAGAGAACAGGGGGTGGAGGTACTCTCCCGCTTCACCCTTGAGTCGGTCCAGAAATCGGAACGGGGTTATACGTGCCGGTTGTCAGGCCCGGAACAGCGCACAGTGGACGTGGAAAAGGTCCTGATTTCATCTCGTAGGCCCAATACGGCTAATCTAGGATTGGAGCAAATGGGCCTTCGCTTGAAGGAAGATGGTGCCGTCCAGGTAAACGAGCAATTGGAAACCTCTGTGGAGGGAATTTACGCCATTGGGGATGTTACAGGAGGATGGATGCTCAGCCATGCCTCATCATCCATGGGGATCACAGCCGCTGAAAATGCCATGGGGAACAGGCGCAACTTTTCTTTTCATTTGATTCCAAGAGCGATATGGACCATACCAGAAGTGGGCGCTGTAGGTCTTTCAGAAGAGGAGGCCGAACAACAGGGCCTGGACGTTAAGGTGGGCGATTTCCCTTATTCTATTAACGGGCTGGCCATGAGCAGGGACGAAATGGATGGCGCAGTGAAAATAATCTCAGACGCTCGCTACGGAGAGATTCTTGGGGTTCACATTGTGGGGGCCCATGCAACGGAATTGATCGGTGAAGCGGTCCTGGCCATGCAGCTCGAAGCCACGGCGAGTGAGTTAGCGAAGAGTGTCCGGGCGCACCCTACCTTTTCAGAGAACGTGGTGGAAGCGGCCCGCGATGCCGCACGCCGGGCCCTATATCTGCCGAGGCAATGAATTATGGACTGCAATCAGGATAAGAATTGATTTGTTTTCAATCAATCCACGACCTGGACCCGGGGCCAAGCCCCCCTGTAGATGAATTGCGCAAATAAACACACCTGATTTCTTAACGGTATCAAAGGAGGTTTGGAAGAATGAGTCTCACCGCTGAAAAGTTGATAGATGTGTATGAGACCATGATCAAGATCCGGACGTTTGAGGATAGGGTGGCAAAGCTTTTTGCCGAAAGTGAATTGCCGGGTTTTGTCCACCTCTACGCTGGTGAAGAGGCCATTGCCGCAGGCGTGTGCGCCCACCTGACGAACCGGGATTATATCACCTCCACCCACCGGGGTCACGGCCACTGCATAGCAAAAGGCGTTGATATAAGCGCCATGATGGCCGAGGTATACGGGAGGGCCACGGGTGCTTGCAAAGGCAAGGGTGGCTCTATGCACATTGCTGACGTGGACAAAGGGATGCTGGGCGCAAATGGCATTGTGGGGGCGGGCGGTCCGCTGGCCTGCGGGTCGGGCCTCATGGCCAAAACCCTGGGGACCGATCAGGTTACGGTCTGCTTTTTCGGTGACGGCGCTGCCGGGCAGGGGACCTTGCACGAATCCATGAACCTGGCATGCTGCTGGGCCCTGCCCGTCGTGTTTGTCTGCGAGAACAACGGATTCGCCGAAACCACACCATGTACCTACCATTGCTCTGCAAAGAATGTCTCCGACCGGGCTGTGGCCTATGACATGCCAGGCGTCACGTTGGATGGCACCGATTTTTTCGCCGTCTATGAGGCGGCAGAAGAGGCGATAGGCCGGGCACGAAGGGGGGAAGGCCCCTCCCTTGTGGAATGTCGAGGGTTTCGGTACTATGGTCACTTTCAGGGTGACGCCATGCTCTACTATACGGAGGCGGACAAGGAGCGCAACCGGGCACGGGACCCGATTGAAAACTTCAGGAAGAAGACTCTCGAGGGAGGACTGCTGACCGAGGCGGCGTTAACCGAGGTTGACGCCAAAGTGGCAGGGATCATCCAAGACGCTGTAGAATTTGCACGGGCGAGTGCCTGGCCTGCCCCCGAGGAGGTCTTTACCGACGTTTATGTCAAGTACCCATAGGAGGAGAAAGGACGAAGAACGATGGCTGCCCGTACGATAACTTTTCGAGAAGCGATCAACGAGGCCATGCGACTGGAAATGCGCCGTGACCCTGCCGTAATCCTCCTTGGGGTAGATGTGGCGGGCGGTGCGAGCTTGCCCCACATGGAAGGGGAAAACAAAGAAGCCTGGGGCGGTGTCATGGGTGTGAGCACCGGATTGGCCACCGAGTTCGGTCGAAATCGTGTCCTTGACACGCCTATCAGCGAGTCGGCCTTCATCGGCGCGGCTGTAGGCGCCGCTTCCACGGGTCTGCGGCCCATAGCGGAGCTGATGTTCGTGGACTTTATTGGCGTCTGCTTTGATCAGATCTTTAATCAGGGGGCAAAGCTGCGCTACATGTTCGGTGGTAAAGCACAGGTGC
>JARRRH010000363.1:0-3561 GCA_037380925.1 Deltaproteobacteria bacterium
CACAAAACCCTAGAGCCACAGTGTTCCAAGGACGCAGAGCCTCAGAGCCTCGGAACCTCAGAATCACAAAACCCTAGAGCCACAGTGTTCCAAGGACGCAGAGCCACGGAGCCTCGGAGCCTCAGAACCACAAAACCCTAGAGCCACAGTGTTCCAAGGACGCAGAGCCTCAGAGCCTCGGAACCTCGCTGTTCAGAGCCTCAAGAGAAAGGGTTCGGGGTTTAGCAACATAGAGCCGAGCATCTTTCCCACTGATGTACATCTATCCTTTAGCCTTTGGTAGTCATCGTCGCTTAGGTAACCGCAGTCTCTCGAAAAATCTAGCCCTGTGTCCGTTTCACTGTTCTCTCCGTCACTGTCTGTAAGTTTGGTTATAAAGTGTGCCTCATATCTCCTTTTGGCCCATGCTTCTCTGAGATTCGTACAAACCGATCTTGACGACCTCCTTATCTGATCCGTCAATGAATATTTTTCCCCAACTGGCCAGCGTTTGCTTATCTCAAAGATTTCCATGGCCAGGGCGTAAGCTTCCTGGTAGACTTTTAGATCTTTGGCAGAATGAATTTGCGTCATCCTATCTCCGACCTCTGAGGCTCTGATTTCTGAGGCTCTGATCCCTGATTTATTCTCTCCATTTGACCACTTCTTTTAAAGGCGCTCTTTCTGATCTGGCCTTATTGACCGGGGCATCAGGATCTTTGTAGCCGACTGCAATCCCCACGACCACATCCTTGTCTTCAGAAAGACTGAGCTCCTCCCTGATGTCATCCTTGAAGGCACTGATGAGGCCGATCGGGCAGGTGCCCAAACCCAGGCCGTGGGCAGCCAGAACCAGATAACCGACAAGAATGCCCACATCCGTTAACCGTGCCTTTGAGTGAACCTGGTCGATGGTCAGAATGATCGCTGTCGGAGCCCCATAAAAGTTGCAGCTTCCTTCGTTGATGAAATCCTGGAACTCTACACCGGATGGAAGATTGGGAAGCATGCACTGAAGAAGATCCCTTTGCCGGTCCACAAACTTCCTTGGAAGCGGCTTGGTGCCGCCGGGCCCGCATGAAATATTTCTTTCTTTCATGCGCTTCACAAGAACCCTGCTCAGCCTTTTTCGCTCTTCGCCGGAAACAACGACGATCTCCCACGGCTGTATGTTGATGGCCGACGGTGCCTGGGTAGCCAGAGAAAGCAGCTCTTCAAGTGTCTTTCTTTCAACCGGCTTATCAAGAAAAGCGCGCGTGCTTCGTCTCTCAGTCATAGCTTCTAGGATGTGCATGGTTGTCTCCTATCGTAGACGGAATAATGGGAAATTGGGAAAAGAATACAGCATATGTGGGAAGAATGGAATGGTGGAAGATTGGAAAATTGGGGGAAGAATAGAAGACAGAAGACAGTAGACAGTAGACAGAAGAGGGAGGATTGGAAGATTGGAAGAATGGAATGATGGAATGATGGAAAAATCGATGATGCCCTGCTGGCGCTCAGGGACCTTGCAAAAAGAGACGATATGGAATATAGACGGAAATCACGAGGAAGACGTTGCGTGGATGGGATGATGAGGGTTAGGGAAGAAAAAGCTAGGAGAGGCTCATGATCAAAGTGACGTGTTTGGGAGCAACGGGGACCGTAACCGGATCAAACTTTCTCGTTGAAAGCGCCCAAGGCAAGAGAGTAATCGTGGATTGCGGCTTGTTTCAAGGCGGAAGGTTGATGGAGGAGCGAAACCGGCATGACTGGGGCTTCGATCCCAGACAAATCAACACCCTTTTTTTGACCCATGCCCACATCGATCACAGCGGCAAGATACCCAAACTGGTTAAGGACGGGTTTCACGGCCGCATCATTACATCGCCACCAACAGCCGACCTTTGCGCGATCATGCTCCTGGATTCCGCCCACATCCAGGAAATGGATGCAGAGTGGCAAACTCGGAAGAACAGACGAAAGTCGTCTGCCGAAGTGCTTCCTCTTTACACTACCGAAGATGCGGAAGCCAGTCTCAAATTGTTCTCCCCTGTAGAAAGAGACCGAATCATAGAGGTTGAACCGGGGATTAAAGCCCGGCTCAGAAACGCCGGCCACATTCTGGGTTCCTCCATCCTGGAATTGTGGGTTGAAGAGAACGATGAAACTCTCAAGATTGTGTTCTCAGGGGACCTGGGGAAAAAAGATCAACTTATCGTCCGGGATCCCCATGAGATTTTTGATTCGGATTATCTTTTTCTTGAATCCACTTACGGCGATCGCCTCCACCGAACCTTTGACGAAAGCAAGGAAGAACTCTCCGAGGCCATTCAATCTGCGGTCGCCCATGGCGAGAAAATTATAATCCCGGCCTTTGCCGTAGAAAGAACCCAGGAGATCCTTTACATCCTGGGCGAATTCCAGCGCGAAGGAAAGCTGCCCGACATCCCGATTTATGTGGACAGCCCCCTGGCCATCAAAGCGACCAGGATCTTCAGAAAAAACAAAAAGTATTATGACGAAGAAGCGAGGGCTATAGTGGCTCAGGGCTTCGACCCCTTCGACATGCCCAACCTGCGGTTCACGGAAAGCACCGAGGAATCCATTGCCATCAACAAGCGCTCGGGATCAGCAATCGTCATTGCCGCTAACGGCATGTGCACAGCCGGCCGCATCAAACACCACCTCAAGCACAACCTGTGGAGAGAAGGGGCGAGCCTGGTCATTGTGGGATTCCAGGCCAAGGGAACAACGGGGCGGAAAATCGTGGAAGGGGCAAAAAACGTGAAGATCTTCGGTGAGAACGTGTCCGTTAAGGCCAAGGTCTACACCATCGGCGGGTTTTCAGCCCACGCAGACCAACAAGACCTTCTGGATTGGGTCAACCACTTTGAAAGCAAGCCCAGGGTATTTTTGATCCATGGCGAGCCTAAAGCGAGCAACGCCCTTGCTGAAAAAATACGAAGTGTCCACGCTTTGGAGACCCACGTGCCCAGATGGAAGGAAAGGCTCATTCTAAAGCCCCGTGAGGTGGCTTACGAAGAGTCCGAGGAAGCGGAAGTGCTGCCCGATCTCCAGAACGCCATGTTGAACACCGTCGTGGATCTGGAAAAACAGCTCGATCTGTTCAAGAGAGGACTCAAGTCCAAGGAGGCCAGGGACAGGATTGGTGAAGACGACATTGACCGTCTCAAATACATCCAGGAGGAAATCAAGGCGATGATGGAGGAAGTGTAGAAGAATGGAGTGGCAGGTAACAGGTATTGGGTACTGGGTATCGGTAACACCAGAGCCACAGAGCCTCAGAAGTCAGATCCACAGTGTTCCAAGGACACAGAGCCACAGAGCCTCAGAGCCTCAGAGCCTCAGATGACAGATGGCAGAGGACAGGAAAACATAGAAGACGTAGAAATCGGAAAAGAAGAAAAATTGGACGCCCCGGTTGAATAGCCTTCGGATTCAACAGGGCAGGCTGATAAGGGCGGATTGATCGGAACAACTCATAAAACCACTAAAAAACGATATCACGAAAACACCCCAGTTGAATAGGCTCCGCCCCAAGTGAAATAGCCCTTCGGGATTTCACGGGGTAAACATTCA
>JARRRH010000364.1:0-3561 GCA_037380925.1 Deltaproteobacteria bacterium
TTCAACGGGAAAAACTTCAGGGGGTTTTGGAAATGGCCGGGGCCGTTTGCCACGAATTGAACCAACCGATGCAGATCGTGCTCACCTGCTCGGAAATCCTTCTTTTGAGTGTGCCGAAGGAGGACCCTGCTTTTAGGAGAATCCAGGCTCTTACGGAACAGATCACCAGGATGGGAGAAATTACCTGGAAACTTATGAGAATAACAAAATACGAAACCAAAGAGTATGCCGGCGCTGCCAAAATTATCGACATCGACAGGGCCTCCGACGACCCTGTCGCCTTTCCTACCACTCAGGATATAATAGCATCAGGCTGAAACCGAACCTTCCCATCGTCCCCGCCGCGATTTTCATTTATCGGCGTACGCCGCTCCTCTGAAAGAATATTGAGATCTCGGCCTCCCCATGTTATAAAAAGCCGATTTTTGCCCCGATTTCCCTGGACCCATGGGGGGTGACTAGCCGCCGAACCGGACGGAGAGAGATCGGAGGACAAATGCGAGGCTCGAGAAATAAAAGAGATGGACACGGGTTCTATTATTTCAGTGAAAAAAGGGGGCGTCCTCTCTGGTGCGGGGGTTCTGATCACCCTCTATGTGACCAGCCGGTTCGATTACCTTCTTTTTCACAGTCTGGCGGAACTCTTCAGCATCGTCGTCGCTTTCGGGATCTTCATGATCACCTGGAATGCGCGTCGGTTCCTGGACAACAGCTACCTCCTCTTTCTCGGAATCTCCTTTCTTTTCACGGGCGGTCTCGATCTCATGCATACCCTGGCATACAAGGGCATGCATGTATTTCGGAGCGATGACGCCAATCTGGCCACCCAACTCTGGATCGCTGCCCGGTACGTCCAAAGCCTCTCCTTTTTGATCGCGCCCCTGTTCATGGGTCGAAGGCTCAGAGCCGGCGTGACATTCCTGGTCTTCAGCACCGTCACGGCTTTTCTGCTGGCCGCCATATTCTACGGGGGCATTTTCCCCGAGTGCTTCGTAGAGGGTATCGGACTTACGCCATTCAAGAAAATCAGTGAATACGTTATCTGCTTGATTTTGTTCGCCGCCGGAGGTCTTCTCTACGGGAAACGCCGTTATCTGGACCGGGACGTGCTCCGTCTCATCCTGATTTCCATCGCCTTGACCATTACAGCCGAATTGGCCTTCACCTTCTACATCAGTGTGTACGGGCTCTCGAACCTGATCGGGCATTTTTTTAAGATCCTGGCCTTCTACCTGGTTTACAAGGCCCTCATCGAGAAAGCCCTCGTGAGTCCGTATTCCCTACTTTTCAGAGATCTTAAACAGAGCGAGGAGGCCCTGCGGGAAAGCGAAGAACGGTACCGCCTGCTGTTCAGCGAGATGATAAGCGGATTTGCGCTCCACAAGATCATTCTGGATGAGGAAGGCAAGCCCAAGGACTATCTGTTCCTCAATGTGAATCCCGCTTTCGAGAGAATTACGGGTTTAAAGGCCGAAGAAATCATAGGGAAGAGCGTTCTCGAGGTGCTCCCTCAAACCGAATCCTCCTGGATCAAGACCTACGGTGAAGTGGCCCTGAACGGTAAGCCGATTCGTTTCGAAAATTACTCAAGGGAACTTGACAAGCATTTCGAGGCGTTCGCCTTCAGCCCGAAGAAAGGCCAGTTCGCAGTGACTTTTTCGGATGTTACCGAGCGTAAGAAGGGGGAGGGGGAACGGGAGAGGCTACTTGCGGAAAACAGGGAACAGCGTCGATTCCTGGAAAGACTGATGGAGGTCATTCCCGCGGGGATCGCGGCGGTGCGAGGTTCAGACTATCGCTGTGAATTCGCCAACCCTTACTGGAAAACCATTCCCGGCATTCGAGACATCCCGATCATCGGAAGGCGGCTGGAGGATGTCTTTCCCGAGGCCGCATCAAGGGGAGTGTTGGGGGTGCTGGAAAAGGTCTGTAGGACCGGCAAGGCGGTGCAGGTCCGGGAGTATCCCTCTCCTGGAGGCCCTGGGGGCCAAGGGACGTACTGGAACGTGGACTACGTTCCCCTCACCGCCGAAGGCGAAGTGGACGGAGTCTTGATCATTGCCGTGGAGGTCACGGAGGAGGTTAGGGCCCGCAAGCTGGTGGAAGAGCTGGCGGCCAGAGACCAGGCGATCCTCAACAGTATGCACGAAGGGCTGATTCTGGCGGATGCCGCGGGAAATGTGCTGAAAATGAACCCCGCAGCACTCACGCTCCACGGCTTTGAGAGCGCTGAGCAAGTGATCACGAACCTGAAGGATTTTCCCGGGAAGTTCGAGCTTCGCACACTGGATGGATCCCTGATTCCATTGGAGGACTGGCCGCTCTCCAAAGCCCTCGGTCGAGAGTTTACCGATTACGAGGTTCAGATCCGGAACCTCGAGAGCGGCAAAACGTGGATCGGCAGCTACAGCGGCGCGCCGGTTTTCGATAAGGAGGGCGAACTCGTTTCCGCGATTCTGACCATCCACGACATCACGCGTCAAAAAGAGTCGGAACGGGAACTCCAAAGGGCATACGACGAGATGGAGATGCGCGTTCGGGAGAGGACGGGCGAACTGGAAAAGGCAAACGAAGATCTGCGTTTGAACGAGGAGCGATTCCGGCGGACGTTCGACCAGGCGCCCATCGGAGCCGCTATCGTAACACTGGACTACCGATTCGAGCGTGTAAACGACGCTTTGTGCCGCATGACGGGTTACTCCAAAGAGGAGCTTGTCACCATGTCCTTCATTGACATTACGCATCCCGAGGATTTGGAGGCCGATCTGGAGGACGCGAGGCGGCTCGGAGCCGGCGAGATCGAGCAGTACCAGATGGAAAAGCGCTACATTAGAAAGGGCGGGAAAATCGTCTGGATCGATCTATACGCGCGTTTAATCCGCGATCAAAATGGTCGGCCGCTCTACTTCCTGCCGATGATACATGATATTTCAGAACGAAAACAGGCGGAAGAAGCCCTTCGAGAGAACGAGCAGCTTCTGCGGGCGGTCCTGGAAACGCTCCCCGTGGGCGTCTGGGTCCTGGACAGGGAAGGGCGCATCCACACGGGGAATCCGGCCAGCCAAAAAATCTGGGCAGGCGGAAAATATGTTGGCATGGACCAATACGGGGAGTACAAGGGTTGGTGGGTCGATACCGGGAAAAGGATCGAGCCCGAAGAATGGGCTGCCGCCAGGGCCGTGACCAAGGGGGAAACGTCCCTTAATGAGGTGATCGAAATCGAGTGCTTCGACGGCTCGCACAAGATCATCCTGAATTCGGCCGTACCCATCCTCAATGAAAACCAGGAGATCGTCGCGGCGATTATTGTAAACCAGGACGTCACCGAACAGAAGCGGGCGGAAGCGGAATTGAGAAGGTACACGATGAAGCTCGAGTGGAGCAACCGGGAATTGCAGGACTTTGCCTTTGTGGCGTCGCACGACCTGCAGGAGCCCCTTCGGAAGATCCAGGCATTTGGAGATCTTTTGGAAAAGGAGTACGGGCATGCCCTCGATGAGGAAGGGGCCGACTATGTCGAACGCATGCAGAACGCGGCAGGCAGGAAGCAGTCCCTGATTC
>JARRRH010000365.1:0-7217 GCA_037380925.1 Deltaproteobacteria bacterium
TAAACGAGGACCAGGAGGCCCGAGCAAAAGTGCGTGCTCTGTATGAGAAGAAAGGAATCTTCAGGGCAAAGGGGGCTGCAGGCAAGGAGAGAGAAGGGACCAAGTATAGAGACTACTTCGATTGGGAGGAGCCCTTGGCAAGCGCCCCGTCCCACAGGGTCCTGGCCGTATTTCGAGGAGAGAAGGAGGGTTTCTTGAGCCTTCGGCTGATCCTTCCTGAAAGGGATGCCTTTGCCATGCTTGAGGCCATGTTCGTCAAAGGTGACTGCCCAGCATCGCACCAGGTGAGGGCAGCGGTTCACGACAGTTACAAACGCCTTCTGGCAGGCTCTATGGAAACCGAGATGCGGGCGGCGTGCAAGGACCGTGCTGATGCTGAGGCCATCAGGATTTTCGCTCACAATCTCCGTGAACTCCTTCTCGCACCTCCTTTTGGGCAGAGAAATGTTATGGCTATCGACCCGGGCATCCGCACGGGCTGCAAGGTGGCCTGCTTGGATCGGCAAGGGAGATTGCTCCATACAGAGACAATTTACCTCTTTGAATCAGAGCAGGGACGCTCCGCCGCCGGGGGGACATTGCGGGGGTTGTGTGAAATGTACAAGTCCGAAGCGATCGCAGTGGGAAACGGCACCGGCGGCCGGGAGACGGTCACTCTGGTGCGCGGAATCGATTTGCCTGGAAAACCCCCTGTTGTCTTGGTCAACGAAAGCGGGGCTTCCGTGTACTCGGCTTCCGATCGAGCAAGGAAGGAATTCCCGGAACTGGATGTGAGTTTTCGCGGTGCCGTATCCATAGGCAGGCGCCTTATGGATCCCCTGGCTGAGCTGGTCAAGATCGATCCCAAATCCATCGGGGTAGGGCAGTACCAGCACGATGTGAATCAGCAGGCTTTGAAAAGAAGTTTGGATGATGTGGTGATCAGTTGTGTCAATGCAGTGGGAGTGGAGGTGAACACCGCCAGTGAAGAACTCCTCACTTATGTTTCAGGCCTCGGCCCTCAGCTGGCAACAAACATTGTCGCCTACAGGAATGAGCACGGCCCTCTTTCTTCCAGAGAAGACCTTAAAGAGGTCCCTCGCCTTGGTCCCAAGGCTTTGACGTCTTAAGGCGGCGGATAGATCCCGCCCTGTACGTAACGGGGAATGTGGGTATGCCCACCCTGAAGGACATTCTATCCGAACTTGCCAAACCGGGCCGGGATCCGCGCAAGCATTTCGACACCGTGGAGTTTGCGGCGGGGATTGAGAAAATAGAGGATCTCCGGCCCGGCATGAAGCTTCCGGGGGTGGTTACGAATGTCACGGCTTTTGGGGCCTTCGTGGACGTCGGGGTTCACCAGGACGGGCTGGTTCATGTGAGTCAGCTCTCCAGCCGTTTTGTTAAGGACCCGCGAAAAGTGGTGAGAGTCAATCAACGGGTCTCCGTTACCGTCCTGGGTGTGGACTTGGAAAGGAAGCGGATTGCTCTTTCTATGAAAGAGTAAGTCTTGTGCTTCGCGCCTGACGCACCACAAGGCCATGCCTGCCTGAAGGTGTTCGGTGTCCGTCTCCCATGCCAGCATCTTTAAATGTCGCCCATTTTTGTAGTTGAAATGTGGCTACAATATAGTTACAGTAAGTTGCTTCTTAGCGCTGGAACAACTGAGAGGCAAAGCGTTTTATCAATAAAGGAGATCACTTATGTCTAGCGGGGTCTACGGGTCCGTTCTGGTTGTAGGCGGTGGAATTGCAGGGATGCAATCCGCGCTGGATCTGGCCGATTCCGGATATTACGTCTACCTTTTGGAAAAGGGCCCTGCCATAGGCGGGGCGATGGCGCAGCTCGACAAAACCTTCCCCACCAACGATTGCGCCATGTGAATTATCTCTCCAAAACTGGTCGAGGTCGGCCGGCACCTGAACATTGAACTCCTAACCCTTTCCGAAGTGGTTGACGTCAAAGGGGAACCGGGTCATTTCGAGGTGGAAGTCCTCAGGCACCCCCGCTTCGTGGACTTGGAAAAGTGTATCGCCTGCGGAACCTGCGCCGATAAATGTCCCAAGAAGGTAGACGATCCCTTTAATCAGAACTTGGAAAAACGCAAGGCGGTATACGTAGAGTACGCCCAGGCAGTGCCCCTGAAGTACGCCATAGACAAGGAAAACTGCATCTACTTCCAAAAAGGCAAATGCCGGGCCTGTGAGAAGTTCTGTCCCACCAACGCCATTGACTTCGATCAAAAGGAGGAACGGCTCAACCTCAACGTGGGCGCTATCATTCTTGCGCCCGGGTTCACCCCTTACGATCCGGACAAAGACGACACCTTCAAGCATTCCAAGCTTCCCAACGTGGTGACGAGCATGGAGTTCGAACGGATCCTCAGTGCCACCGGGCCCTATCAAGGTCACCTTCAGAGGCCCTCGGACAAGAAGGAACCGAAAAAGATAGCCTGGCTCCAGTGTGTCGGATCCAGAGATGTGCACCGAGCCGCCCACGGCTACTGCTCTTCCGTGTGTTGCATGTACGCTATCAAGGAGGCTGTGATTGCCAAGGAACATGCCGGCGATGATTTGGACTGTGCTGTTTTTTACATAGATATGCGAACCCACGGCAAGGATTTCGAGAGATACTACAACGATGCTGAAGAAAAGCACGGCATCCGTTTCATTCGCTGCAGGGTGCCCACCATTGAGTCGATCGAGGGAACGGACGATCTGATGCTTCCTTATTTCAACGAAGCAGGTGAGGTCGTTGAGGAGCGATTTGACATGGTCGTACTTTCCGTGGGCATGGAGGCATCGCCTGAATTCATTGAACTTGCTGCTAGGCTCCACATTGATCTGACCGAGGGCCGTTTTTGCCAAACCGACTCTTTTGACCCGGTCCAAACATCCCGAGAAGGTGTGTTTGTGTGCGGCGCGTTTCAGGGCACAAAGGATATCCCACAGTCCGTCATTGAAGCAAGCGCGGCTTCGGCCTCTGCAGGGGCTCTCTTGGGTGAGGCGAGGAACACCCGAACCAGGCATAAGGAAATCCCCCAGGAAAGAGCCGGAGGTGACAAGAGGCCGCGCATAGGCGTGTTTGTGTGCCACTGCGGCATCAATATCGGCGGGGTTGTTGACGTGAAGGCCGTGAGAGACTATGCGGCCACGCTCCCTTACGTAGAATACGTGACCGACAACCTTTTCACCTGCTCCACCGACACCCAGGAAACCATCACCCAGGTGATTCAGGAGAAGGATCTGAACCGCATCGTGGTTGCCGCGTGCACGCCTAAAACCCACGAGCCCCTTTTTCAGGAAACTCTGGCCAATGCAGGACTCAATAAATACCTTTTTGAAATGACCAATATTCGAAATCAGGACTCGTGGGTTCACAAAGGCAATCCAGAGAGAGCAACGGAAAAAGCCAAGGACCTCGTTCGCATGGCTGTCGCCAAGGTGGCCCTCACGACCCCGCTCAAAGAGGTGGAAGTGGCTGTGAACCAGAGAGCTCTGGTAGTGGGAGGCGGTCTCTCCGGTATGGCTGCGGCAAAAGCCTTTTCAGCACAGGGATATAAGGTGAGCCTGGTGGAAAGGGATTCGGCTCTGGGCGGTCAGGCCCGCCGCCTTTTCAGAACCTGGAGAGGAGAGGACATTCAGAAGAAGGTGAGTGAAGCGGTCCGGTCCGTGGAGTCTGATGGGCTTGTGGACATCCATCTCAACACAGAATTGAGCCACGTGGAAGGTTTTGTAGGAAACTTCAAGTCCACGTTGCGCTCGAAAGGTAAAGAAAAGGTGGTTGAGCACGGTGTGGCAGTGCTCGCCACAGGGGCGAAGGAATTCAAACCCAATGAGTATCTTTACGGAAAAGACCCCCGTGTGCTGACCCACCTGGAGCTGGATCAGAGGTTCATGGACGATGACCCGTCCCTGAAGGAGATCCAGACAGCTGTATTCATTCAATGCGTGGGCTCCAGAGAGCCTGAGAGGCCCTACTGCTCCCGGGTTTGCTGCACCCATGCCATCGAAAGTGCCCTTCATTTGAAGAAGCTCAACCCGGACGGGCGTATCTTTGTGCTGAACAGAGATATCCGGACTTATGGCGAGCGGGAGTACCTTTACAGGGATGCGCGGCTGGCCGGCATCCTGTTCGTTCAGTTTACCCTGAACCGGAAACCGAAGGTTTTTTTGGAGAACGGGGACTTGAATGTGGAGGTGCTGGATCCCGCTCTGGGCCGGACTGTGAAAACGAAGGCGGACCTTGTGGTTCTGGCCACTGCGGTTGTGCCTTACAGGGATGAAGGATTGGCCCGGTTCTTCAAGGTGCCCATAAACGAAGACGGGTTCTTTGTAGAGGCCCACGCAAAACTGGGACCCTCGGAGTTCGCATCTGACGGCGTTTTCCTGTGCGGCATGGCCCACTATCCCAAGCCCATTGATGAATCCGTGGCTCAGGGTCTGGCTGCGGCATCCAGGGGCATGACTTTGCTCGCTCGGGAAAAGGTTCGGGTGAGCGGGACAGTCGCGTGTGTGAACCCCGTTTTTTGCACCAGTTGTGGCGTCTGTGTCAGCATTTGCCCCTACGGCGCACCTTCTTTCAAAGAGGAAGGTGTGTGGCCTCTTGCCGATCCGGGGCTCTGAATTTAAAGGGATTGGAAGAAGGCCAAGTCATGGCCATGATCAATGAGATGTAAGAAGAAGGCATAAGGCTTAAGGCCCGAGGCTTAACGGGAGAATAAAGAAGAAGGTGCTAAGGCTTTAGGGCGAATAAAGAACAGCGGGCTGCATGTCATCTCTTGAGCTTTTTTATTTTGCCTAACGGATTCAGCTTACGCCTTATGCCCTGTGCCGTACGCCTTGTTTTTGAGGAGCGATCATGAGTAACTGGGAACCTAAGATAACCACTTTTCTCTGCAACTGGTGCAGCTACGGCGCAGCAGACCTGGCCGGTGTGAGCCGTCTCCAGTACCCATCTCACTTTAGGGTCATCCGGGTCCCCTGTTCCGCGCGGGTGAGCCCCAAGTTTATTCTAGCCGCCTTCAGGCGGGGCGCGGACGGCGTCTGGGTTTCGGGGTGACACCCAGGGGACTGCCATTACCTGGAAGGTAATTATTATGCGAGAAGGAAATTCGCCCTCCTGAAACGGCTCTTGGAGCACGTGGGCATTGAACCGGGGAGGCTTCATTTTTCGTGGATTTCATCGGCAGAGGCCACAAAATTCGTGGAAGTAGCCCATGCGGTTTCTGAGGACGTGGAAGCCCTGGGGCCTGCAACGCGGTTGATCAAGGAAAGGGCAGAGGTAGCTTAATGCGACAGTACACGGAGAAGATCAGGGGTGCGGCCAGGAGATTACTGAAAGAGGGCAAGGTGGATGTTTTCATCGGTTACAAAAAGGGTTCTGTTCCCATGATGAACGAGCCCGTGCTCATCAGGGATGCGGCCAAGGTGGATCATCTTTTTTGGGACAGCAACTGCGGCCTTACCCTGTGCAATTACCTGACCGGGAGAACAGACCGAATCGGCATTGTGGCCAACGGTTGTAATTCCAGGAATATCGTGACCCACATCATAGAAAACCAGATCAAGCGGGATCAGGTCTACATTGTAGGCATTCCCTGCACGGGCATGATCGATCACAGGGCCGTGGCAAGGGCCGTGAACCACAGGGACATTCTCGATGTGGAGGACAGGGGCGAAAGTTTTCTTGTCAAAGGAAGGGATTTTGAAGAGACCTTTCAGAAGAAGGGATTTCTCCAGAGAAATTGCGCGACTTGCCGGCACCATAATCCCGTGGTCTCTGACGAGATGAACTTCAATCCCATCCGGATGATCCTCCCGGAGTACCCCGAGGAAGCGATCGAACAGAATATCCAGGGTCTGGTCAGCTAATCTCCAGATGCATCCGGTGTTATGCCTGTCGCGATGTTTGCCCTTTGTGTTACTGCCCGACATGTTTTGTGGATGAGTCTAGACCCCAGTGGGTGGGGAAGAGCACAGACCCGACCGACACCATGACCTTTCACATCTTGCGGGCCTATCACTGCGCCGGTCGCTGCACGGATTGCGGCGCCTGCGAAAGAGTCTGCCCGGTAGGCATATCGGTGCGGCAATTTACCAAGAAGCTGAACAAGGACGCGGAAGAGCTTTTTTCATGGGAGGCGGGATTGAGCCTGGAACAAAGACCGCCCCTGGATGTGTACAAACCGGATGATTACAATGACTTTATAAGATAGTCGAAGAATTGGGGAATTTTTGGATTGACGATCGACGATTGACGATTGAGGAATTAAGGAATTGGGGAATTGAGGGATTAAGGAATTCGAGAGCCAATACCCAATACCCAATACCCAGTACCTAGTACTTAGTACCCAGTACCTAATGCCCAATATCCAATACCCCTCGAAGGGTTGTTGGATAGCAGGATGTGTTGAGGGAAAGAGTATGCCAGCGAAGACGTTCACCAAGGAGGGAAGGGTTGCGGGAAGCCTACAGGATTTTTGTGCCTGTGAAAGAAGGGGACTTCCATGAATTCAAAGTCATGGAAGAAGGAAAGAGGCCGGACTTTAGTTATCAGAATACGAGGCTTTCCCCCAAATCCGTGGTCTATCCCCAGTCGGAAAGACTTCTTGAGACCACCGTGGATGAAAGTCATTCGGAGGAAAATATCTATAGAGAATCCTCCAAAGAGTTTCCGCCTCAAGCAATTGTCGGCATCAGACCTTGCGACGCTCATGGGTTTCAGATTGTGAAGGTCAACTTCGACAATCCGGAGTTTCGGGATCCTTGGTGGGTGGAGCGTTATGAGGCCACTACCCTGGTGGGCCTAGGGTGCAACGAGCCGTGCCCCACATGTTTTTGCACCTCCGTCGGCGGCGGGCCTTTCAACGAAAAGGGGTTGGACGTGCTCCTTCATGATCTCGGAGGAATCTTTGTTGCTAAGGCTATCACTGAAAAAGGGGACGCATTCCTGGAAAAATTAGAAGGCGGCAGGGCATCGGTAGGGTCTGAAACGGAGGAGGCAAAAAAGCGGGCTTCTTCATCTTCAGAAAAAATTATGAGCAGGGTTCCGACGGATCAGTTGAAGAACAAAGTTGTGACAGAGCTCTTCGATGCCCCTTTTTGGGAAGAGGTGGCTTTTGCCTGCATCAACTGCGGCACCTGCACCTATCTGTGCCCGACGTGCTGGTGCTTTGATGTCCAGGACGAGGTCGCGGGCCGGGTGAGCGATCGCCTCCGGTGCTGGGATTCTTGCAT
>JARRRH010000366.1:0-3554 GCA_037380925.1 Deltaproteobacteria bacterium
GGAAAGATTGAAGGCAGCCCTTAAAGAACAGGTCCTCACGTTTCTGGATGTTCCCGAGCCGGATCATCCCAGTCCCGGACCCGGAGAGCCTCTGGTCATCATGGTCATCGGTGTGAACGGCGTCGGCAAGACGACCACGATCGCTAAAGCGGCCCATCTTTTTATCCAGGAAGGCAAGAGGGCCATGCTGGTCGCTGCGGACACTTTCCGGGCCGCGGCCGTAGAACAGCTCGAGATTTGGGGACAAAGGGCGGGAGCGGAGGTGGTGAAGCAAAAGCAGGGCGCGGATCCATCTGCTGTGGTCTTTGACGCCCTTTCTGCAGCCCGGTCAAGGAGGATGGACGTGGTGCTCATCGACACAGCGGGACGGCTCCACACGAAAACAAACCTCATGGACGAACTGCAGAAGATCGCTCGTGTTGCGGGGAGAAAACTGCCGGGCTCTCCCCACGAAGTCTGGCTCGTTCTGGATGCCACAACAGGACAGAACGCCATTTCCCAAGCGCAGATGTTTCATGAGGCCCTAAGGGTGACCGGCATTATTTTAACCAAGCTGGACGGGACTGCCAAAGGCGGCATCGTGGTAGGCATAGCGCACCAGATGAGACTCCCCATAAAGTTTATCGGGATCGGGGAGAAACTGGATGACCTTCGTCCCTTTCATGCCGCGGATTTTGTGGAGGCCATCTTCGGCTGAGGGCATGGCGCCGAGGGCGAGAAATCCGTGAGGCGTCATCCAAGTGCTTTTTTTAGGGTCTCGGCAATCCGGGCGGCATGACTTTCGGTTATCTCCTCTGTGGGTCCTTCCACCATGACCCGGCAAAGATCCTCAGTGCCTGAATAGCGCACCATGACCCGGCCCTCATTACCCAGTTCCCTTTCCGCCGCTTTAACGGCCTGCATCACCTCGGGCACGCCCGCCAGGACCGGTTTGTGTTTCACCGCCACATTGATCAGCCTTTGTGGATAGACGGCCATCATTGCCGCCAGCTCGGAAAGGGGCTTGCCTTCCCGCAACATGGCGGCGATCAACTGCAAGGCGGCCAGGATGCCGTCCCCGGTTGTCTGGTGTTCGAGAAAGATCAGGTGGCCCGATTCCTCACCGCCCAGAACCGCGCCGAGCCGTTGCATGTCCTCCAAAACGAAGCGGTCGCCCACCTTGGATGAGTGATAGCGAAAGCCTCGGTGCTCACAGGCCATGCGGAGCCCGATATTGCTCATCACCGTACTCACCACCAGGTCGTTTTTCAACCTGCCCAGGGCTTTGAGCCTCTTGGCGCATATGATGAGTATCTGATCCCCGGTGATCCGTTTGCCCTTCTCATCCACGGCAATGAGCCGGTCCCCGTCCCCGTCGAAGGCAAGCCCCAAGGCAGCGCCTGATTCGATTACCCGTTTTTCAAGGTCTTGGGTATGTTGCGAGCCGCATTGGTCGTTGATGTTGAGACCATTGGGGCGGTTGTGGATGGTCTCTACAGATGCGCCGAGTCGAGAAAAAACAGCAGGTGCGACCTTGAAGGCGGCCCCATTGGCCGTGTCGAGAACAAGCTTCATGCCTTTCATGGAAGATGGGTCCGTAAAAGTGCTTGTAAGAAAATCGATGTAACGCTCTTGAGCGTCTTCAACGCTCTGCAGGCGACCGATCCCTGCTGAAGAAGGTGCCGCTTCTTCCGTTCGCGAATTGAGAACGCATTCTTCAATGAGTCCTTCCTGTTCTTCAGACAACTTGAAACCAGGGCCGGTGAAGATTTTGATGCCGTTGTCCTGGTAAGGGTTGTGAGATGCCGATATGACAATGCCTGCATCCGCTGGGAGGCTTCTTGTCATGAAGGCAACGCCGGGGGTGGGCAGCACGCCCACGAGACGGGGCTCACCACCTGCCGAGGTGATTCCTGCCACAAGAGCGCTTTCCAGCATATCCCCGGAGACGCGGGTGTCCTTTCCCACGACAGCCGTGAATCCCCGGTCTTTCCTCTTCATGGTGAGAACGACGGCGCGCCCGATGGACAGGGCGGTCACGACATCCATTGGGTGGCGGTTCGCCTCGCCGCGGACGCCGTCCGTGCCGAAGAGCTTACCCATGAGAAGATCTCCTTACTTTTCGAAAAGTTTCAGTGAAGGCATCATGCCTGAAACTCGGGCGCACAGTTCATCAACAATTTGTTGAAGCCACCGGGCGGCCTCGTGGCCCGCGGCACCGGGTAGAGCTTGAATCACCTCAAGATAGGAACCGTCATGGGTTTTCCAGTGATCTTGAAACGTTGAAACAAAGCGGTCTCGGCATTCCGTGAGGGCCGGAGATTCCACTTCGCTGAAGAATATTTCCGTTGCCTGGGAGATGCCCCGGGCAAAGGCGCTTTTCTTGGCTGCAGCCTCTTCCTTGTGTCGGCGTTTCTCCAGGGACAAGGAGATCCTGTCCGCCATGGTCTTAAGCCGGCGTACTCTCTCCGTCTTAGCAAGGGAGAGCTTGTCCAGAGCCCCTTCATACATGAAAGAGCCGAAATCCTGTCTGTTGAAGAAGCCCTGTCGCACATGCAGGTACCATTGCTCGAGGGCGACCAGGTTGGCTAGATAGATGATGTTGTTCTCCAGGATGCGGGACAGCCCGGCGTAAAGGTAGGGCGTGTATGTGGTTACAAGCTCCTTGTAGGATTTGCCCACAATGAGTTTGTTGTCCTCGAGTGAATCATTGCGCAGGACCGTGCCTGCTGCAACCACCGAGCCGTATCCCAGCCGGACGGGACCGACCATACCGCCTTGCCCTCCCAGGA
The DNA here is from genome assembly GCA_037380925.1 of Deltaproteobacteria bacterium. GTDB lineage: Bacteria > Desulfobacterota > DSM-4660 > Desulfatiglandales > HGW-15 > JARRRH01. The sequence goes on from JARRRH010000366.1 coordinate 2,772, forward strand.
AGATGCGAGGTTGTTTGAGCAAAACACCCCTGGGCACATCGCCGATCAGGGAGGGTGTGGTCTTGTCCCCATCGGGGGTAAAATTGAAGTGGATGTAGCCGCTGCCCACTTCGCTGTGGTCGTCGCGGCCCGTCCCTCCGGCCATGAGGCAGTCGCAGAAGTTGATGAGGCTTCCCAGGGTGACAAAAGGGAACAGAATGGTTTGCTTCAGGGCAACGCAATGCGCGCCGTTCACCTGCTCTTCCAGAAGGCAACCTTCCCGGACATGGGCACCCAGGCCCAGGCGCGCTTCCTCCAGGAAAGCGGATTCCTTGAAAAAACCGCCTTTCAGTTCAACGAAGGGACCGACCTGGCAGTTTTCAATGGTGACGGGAGCTTCGTAACCGAGCTGGGCACCTTCGGAGATGACCGTTTTTTTGCCATGGATGCGGCACCCGGGATAAATTCTTACTCCACGGCCTGAAATCCGGGCTGTGTCTACCTCTTGGCCCACATCCAAGGTGAGGGGATTGGAAATATCCACTCCCTTTTGAAGAAGCTCCTTGATTTTGTCGGCACTGCCGGGGCGTTGTGCCAATGCGTCACCATTCAAATCAAAACGGGTTTGAATCACTGGTGTCCAGAATAACTTTGAAATGAGCTTTTAGTTGCATAAATGTTTGTTTTTGCACAATGGGTGATCTTACTCGCAATACAGGTTCCTTTTTTGTTCATCGCCAAGGCAGGGGCATGGGGATCAGACCCCCATACCCCTGCAACATCGCCAAGCCGCTTTTGGACAGG
>JARRRH010000367.1:0-4908 GCA_037380925.1 Deltaproteobacteria bacterium
GGCCGTTCTGACGGCCGATCACTTCTTCCCCGGGCAGTCGGTGGTCATTGACCATGGCGGAGGTATCCTGAGCATGTACTTCCATCTGGACAAGATTTTGGTCCAAGAAAATCAATTTGTAGAGAAAGGACAGGTGGTCGGTCTCGTGGGTGCGTCAGGGCGGGCCACCGGCCCCCATCTCCATTTAGGAATCAGGATCAACGGAGCCCGGGTAGATCCGTTGGACTTCATGACCCTAAGCGAAGACCTGGAGTGATCATGGCAGAGAGAAAGTTCGAAGACGCAATGGAAAGGCTTGAACAGATCGTTGAGAGCCTGGAAGGGGGCGATCTGACTCTGGAAGAGTCGCTGAAGATTTTTGAGGAAGGCATGAAACTGATCCGCTTCTGTTCCAAGAAGTTGGAGGAGGCGGAACAAAAGGTGACCCTGCTCATCAAAGAGAGTGACGGCAAATTTACGCAACAGCCCTTTGAGCTGGATGACAAAGAAGAAGGGTAGCTGCTTGTGGGACTGAGATGGATTTGAAAGCATACCTGGAAGAAAAAAGGTCGGTCGTGGAAAATGCTCTGGAGAGGTTTTTCCCCGAACCGGAGGGGCCTGCCGGCGATGTGGTCAAGGCCATGAGGTACAGCCTTTTTGCAGGAGGGAAAAGGCTTCGACCCATCCTCTGTATAGCCGGCGCCGAGGCCGTGGGCGGAGAGGGCACAGCGGTTCTTCCTGTGGCTTGCGGCCTGGAACTGATTCATACCTACTCGCTGATTCACGATGACCTTCCCGTGATGGATGATGATGATTTGAGGCGTGGAAAACCGACGAATCATAAAGTGTACGGTGAGGCTGTGGCCCTCCTGGCCGGGGACGGCCTGTTGACAGAGGCTTTTCGACTTATGGGTCGCATGGATGCGTATAAAGATGTGAGGCCCCAAGTCGTGCTCCGTGTCATTTCCTTGGTTGCCGAGGCTGCCGGACACCGCGGCATGGTGGGAGGTCAGACGGTGGACATTCAATCGGAAGGCAAAGAGGTTGACCCCGCCTTGGTGGCGTTCATCCACTCCCACAAAACAGGTGCACTCATAGCAGCCGCGGTCGCAGCAGGAAGCATACTGGGCGGCGGTGATGAAGAACAGGTAGCCGCTGTGTCCGCCTATGGGCAAAACATCGGACTGGCCTTTCAGATTGCCGATGATATTCTCGACGTGGAGGGAGACCGCGAAGAAATGGGCAAGGACGTAGGTGGTGATGCGCAAAAGAAGAAAATCACCTATCCGGCAGTCCTGGGCCTTGAGAAGTCAAGAGAGACACAGAAGGTTTTGGTGGGCCAGGGGATTGACTTTTTGAAGCGATTCAATCACAGAGCGGATCCGCTCCGGGATTTGGCCACCTACATTGTTGAAAGAAAAAGATGACGAACGGAAAAGAGCCTTACCCCATTCTGAGCACCATTGACAGTCCGGCGGACCTCAAGAAGCTGTCTGCAAATGAACTCGTTCAGCTGGCTTCGGAGATCCGGGGGAAGATCATAGAAACGGTTGCGAAAACGGGCGGTCATCTTGCGCCGAGCCTGGGAGTCGTGGAGCTCTCGATCGCGCTTCACTATGTTTTTAACACGCCTGAGGACAGGATCATCTGGGACGTGGGTCATCAATCGTATGCCCACAAACTGATTACAGGTCGGCGTGACCGTTTTGAGACGCTGAGGACTTACGGGGGTATCAGCGGCTTTCCGAAGAGGGAGGAGAGTCCTTACGACACTTTTGACACCGGGCACAGCAGCACATCTATTTCGGTGGGATTGGGAATCAGCACCGCCAAAGCCCTCAAGGGAGAAAAAGCAAAGGTCGTTTCGGTGATCGGCGACGGCTCCACCACGGCCGGAATGGCTTTTGAAGGCCTCAACCAGGCGGGTCATACCGAAAAAGATCTCATCGTGGTTTTGAATGACAACGCCATGTCCATATCTCCCAACGTGGGTGCTTTCTCATCTTTCTTGAGCCGCAAGATGTCGGGTCGCCGGTTCGTCTATTTCAGGAAGGAACTGGTGAACTTCTTAAAGTCCATTCCCGGCGTGGGTGAGGACATCCTGGGACTCCTCAGGAAGAGTGAGGACTCCTTTATTACCTTTTTCACACCGGGCATGCTCTTCGAGGCCTTCAAATTCCAGTACATCGGTCCGATATACGGTCATCGCCTGGACCGGCTGATAGAAACCTTTGAAAACATCAAACACCTGGAAGGGCCTGTGCTGGTCCATGTCCTGACCGTGAAAGGCAAGGGATACAGGCCCGCTGAAAAGGATCCAGCCCACTACCATGGGGTCGGCAGTTTTGAGATCTCCACCGGCACGCCCAAGAAGGCAACTGCGGAACCCCCCACCTTTACCGAGGTCTTTGGGCAAACCATGGTGGAGCTTGGGAAGACCGAGAAGCGGTTGTTTGCCATTACCGCGGCCATGCCGGAAGGGACGGGGCTCAATCAATTTGCTGAGGCTTATCCGGATCGCTTTTTGGACGTGGGGATTGCCGAACAACACGCCGTCACATTCGCCGCCGGACTGGCCACAGAAGGGTTCAAGCCGGTGGTGGCCATTTACTCCACCTTCCTTCAGCGGGCTTTCGACCAAGTCATCCATGATGTCTGTCTTCCCAACCTGCCCGTGGTTTTTTGCCTGGATCGCGGCGGTCTTGTGGGTGAAGACGGGCAGACACACCACGGCCATTTCGACGTCACCTACCTGAGGAGCCTGCCGAACATGACGGTCATGGCACCAAAAGATGAGGATGAGCTGCGGCACATGCTCTACACGGCCCTCCAGCAGCCCACGCCTATGGCGATTCGGTATCCGAGAGGCCGCGGGAGGGGTGTCCCCCTGGACCATGAATACAGGATACTCCCCATAGGTGAGTCTGAACTTATGAGGGAAGGCAAGAACCTGATGATTGTCGCCCTCGGAAGCATGGTTTACCCGTCCTTGGAGGCAGCAGCTCTTTTGCAGGAAGAGGGTTTTTCCGTGGGGGTGGCGAATTGCCGCTACGTCAAGCCGCTGGATAAGAAGCTCGCGGAATATGCGCAGGCGACCGGCAAGGTCCTGGTGGTGGAGGAGAACATCCGCCAAGGGGGACTGAGCAGCGCCTTTCTGGAACTGCTCAATGACATGCTGATTCAGGATGTAAAGGTGAAACGGATCGGGCTTCCGGACGCTTTTGTGGAGCACGGGCCTTTGGCGGTCCTCAGGGCAAACCTCGGTCTTGACGCCGCCGGGATTGCCCGTGTCGCGAGAGCTTTCTGTTCCTGATACATGCGGTTAGTTGCCGCTAGGCCCTCCACCTCTGGTGGAGGACCCGGATAGGTTCTACCGATCCGGGGTGGAGAAGAGCTGGTGTTTGTTGAATGATGATGCCATGCTCAGGGAGGAAGCCTTTTCTTGCGTTCCGAGGCTCCGGGCTGGTCTTTTCTGTGACTTACCTCCGGGGGAGTTCTGCCCCCTCCGCATTCCCTTCGACAAGCTCAGGGCTGCGGTTTCCCCCAGAGATAAGTCACGAAAAGCCCCCATCGGTGGGGGGCCACTTGATGCCACCCGCTCTGGGGACGGCCCGCTGCGCAAGCGGGAGCTTATTCAAGTTATTTCTGGGACGGGAGACCGGGATTGTGACAGGAATTCGCGAAGGCAAGACCAGATTGGATCAGCTCCTGGTCCAGAGAGGGCTGGTGGAGAGCCGAGAGAAGGCAAGAGCCGTAATCATGGCCGGCCTCGTGGAAGTGGACCAGGGCCGGGTGGACAAACCCGGCCATCTGGTCCCTTCATCCTCTTCAGTCTCCGTAAAAAAGCCTTACCCTCCTTATGCGAGTCGAGGGGGACTCAAACTGGAGGCTGCTTTGGAAGCCTTTCCTGTGGATGTTCGAAACAAGGTCGTTCTCGATGTGGGGGCATCTACAGGCGGTTTTACGGACTGTCTGCTCCAGAAGGGAGCAAAGAAAGTTCTGGCTGTTGACGTTGGGTATGGTCAACTTCACTGGAAACTCCGGCAGGACCCTCGGGTCATTGTCCTGGAAAAAACCAACATCCGTCACGTCAAGCCCGGGGACATGGAAGAGAGGCCCCATGGAGCCGTGATCGACGTGTCTTTCATTTCACTCAGGCTGGTTGTTCCGGCCGTATCCGCACTTCTCTCGGACCAGGCTTTTATCATTGCCCTGATCAAACCCCAGTTCGAGGTGGGTAAAGGCCAGGTGGGCAAAGGCGGTGTGGTCCGCGATCCCTCGCTCCATGATGAAACGGTCCGGGGTCTGCGCCGCTTTTTTGAGGCTCTGGGCTGGCTGGTTGCAGGGCAGGTTCCCTCCCCCATCCTGGGTCCCAAGGGGAACAAGGAGTTTTTCGTCTACCTGAAGCGGGATAAGGCGTAAGGCGGAAGGCGGCCTCCTCCGGCCGCGGAGAAATCTCTTCCAAAGCCGCAATATTCGCCTTGAGCTTGTGGCACGCCCCCATGATTCTCATAGGAGCATGTGGGCAAAAATGAAGGAAGACGGCTCCGGCAGAGATGATTCCATGGGGCGCACCTGTCCACCCCAAGAGTAGGCTTTCTCGGGAAAGGCCGACAATGGGTCACAAGACCCTGACCGGACTATCGGGCTCCGCGCTTCGAGGCCTTAAGGGGATTGATTTTCCCCTGAGCAGTGCTGTTTCCGGCTTTGCTCAGGTGAGTGGCCATATTGCAGCTCCCTGCTCGCCACTTGATGGCAGGATCAGGGAATATGAGGCAGTAAGTGCCCGCGGGGAATTCTTTGGCTTTCTGGCAGCCGTTGCACTGTTCGACGACAGGATGGCAGCTCCCGCCGTTGAACTGACAGCCCTTCTTGTTCATGAAGAAGCAGTCCACACCCGGTTTAATCGTTGCACAAACCATGGCTATC
>JARRRH010000368.1:0-3531 GCA_037380925.1 Deltaproteobacteria bacterium
TTGGGATACGCAGTCGTTAAAGAAAGTGGTTTTAGAGAAGAACCCGGGTCACCTGCTCTTCCTGTGACGAAGGGAACAACAAAAACAGAGACTCTGGGTGTAACCGAAGCTGCGAAGCCTGAATCCACAGTGGTGGCCTACTACTTCCACGGGAATACGCGCTGCGTGACTTGCAGAACCATTGAATCCTATGCCAAAGAGGCTATCGAAAGCGGTTTTCCCAAAGCCCTAAAGAAAGGGCAACTTGGGTTCAAGGTGGTGAACGTTGAGGAACCGCAGAACGAGCATTTTGTCCAGGACTATCAGCTTTCGGCCAGTTCCGTCGTCCTTGCCCGGTTCGAGAGGGGCAAACAAAGGGATTGGAAAAACCTGCAGCTTGTCTGGGATCTTGTAAGAGATCATGACGCTTTCGTGATCTATGTGCAAGAGGAAGCGGAGTCCTTCCTCGGAGAGGGGAGCTGATGGCAGAACTAATGCTCCCTCTGGTGTCAGCCTTCTGGCTGGGAGTGCTGACCTCCATCAGCCCCTGCCCACTCGCGACCAATATTGTAGCCATATCCTTTGTCAGCCGTGGGGTGGAGAGTCCGCAGAAAGTCCTGTTCTCCGGCCTTCTTTACACAGCTGGCCGGGCTGCGACCTATGTTCTTCTGGGCATGCTCCTGGTGGCCAGCCTTTTATCCGCTCCCTTCATTTCTCACGTTCTCCAAAAATACATGAACGCTGCTTTGGGGCCTCTCCTGATTCTGGTGGGGATGGTTCTGCTGGAATTGATCTCATTCAACATAGGCGGCGGTTTGAACACAACCGTACAGAAACGAGTAGAAGCAATGGGATTGTGGGGCGCCGTTTTCCTGGGCGTGCTCTTCGCTCTTTCCTTTTGTCCCACATCGGCTGCCCTGTTTTTCGGCAGCCTCCTCCCATTGGCAGTAAATCGCCAATCCGGAATCTTGCTTCCGGCGGTATACGGCGTTGCGACCGGTTTACCGGTGTTGATTTTTGCCGTATTACTCGGATTCGGCGCCAACCGACTTGCTCAGGCATATGACAGGATGGTGGCTTTTGAACGCTGGGCAAGACGCATTACCGGCATCACTTTCATTTTCGTCGGCTTCTACTATTCTCTCACGCGAATATTTGGGCTTTCCTTTATTTGAACCATATTGTCCGATGGCTGATTGCCAACAGGACTTATCCGGTTTTGACTAGCATTCCAATACTCAAAAATCGGTCGATTTAAGACTACCCAAATCATCCTTCTCTTCTGAACAGTCAATTCTTTTCAAGGATACTTGCATCATTCCAAACAGGCTATAGGCTGAAATCTATTTCCCAATAGTATTGATATCATGAAATATTTCAAAGGTCGATTTTTTAGCTTTCGGATAATTATCCTTGAATCTCCAAAGGCACCGGTATTCTTATCTTAGTGGAAAGCAGAGGTCTGGTCTTTCTGACAAGAGCTTACAGTTGCTAATCTTTAATCCACTGTCATATCAAGCAAATAAAGGCTAGACATCTTTCGGAAAAAATTCTATCCTTTTGTAACTCGCATACAATTCAGCTTTCCGGTTAACTTTCAGCATAACCCTATCCTTCCGGGGATGGCTATGAAAGCACGCCACCCGAGGGTTTTGAAAGTCAAGCCTCCAGGGGATTTGTGTTCCCTTCTGGAGGCTTTTTCTTGTGGGGGGTGATCCCATGAACAAACAGGATTTCAAGCGTAAGCTGACCGCTGTCTTTAGCGCCGATGTGGCAGGGCATAGCCGATTAATGGGAGAGGATGGAGCTGCAACGGTGAAGACCCTGGAGGTTTACAAGCAGCTGATGTTCTCCATCCCTTCTTTTCTCATCAGCTACGCTTCACTCCCCGCTATAGCCAAACAGAATGTACTTAAACTCCAAACCTATCTGTCTACTCGATTGGTGACGGACTATTCAATCTTTTCGGGGAAAGTGACGCTCTCTCGGTTAAGAGGGGACGCCACGTAGACCAAGTTGAATTCTATCTTTGCTAAGACCTTTTCCTTGACAGCCTTCTTTGGGATTGTCACATCCAGTCGGCCATCGAAGCTTTCTTCAGGCTTAATAACCCTAAAATACAAAGAGGCCTTTTTTATTTCCTCTCCAGGTTGAAAATCGATTGGCTTCCCAGCCACGTCCAAGTATTCAAGGGTAAGCGCCTGGATATCCAGGTTATCTTTCGATTTATTGGTTATTTTGATGAGCCCCCTGAGCTTCGGGGTTTCGACGATCTCTTTGGAAGCTTTGTCTTCAACCGTCATGACTTCAAGGTCGCTAACCTCTATAAGAAAATTCGTGCCCTCAATCTCAGCCTTCGATGGAATCAAATTCTTCGTGATTCGCTCCTGTTTGGGTGCCTCTACCTTCTCCTTAGCACAACCAAAGAACCCAATGACCGTGCATAAAGCGATAAATACGAAGATCTTTTTGGTATGCATACCGTGTCCCCCTTTCTGGGTTGATAGAAATATCAGGCCTTCAGATCTGGATCATCTCCAGTGGAGCCCCTTGGCAAATTTGCGAGGATTAACCATGTCGGCCTCCTTACTTCAGGGATGGAGGTCAATCCGAAAATGAAAGCCATCTCTCTGTAAGGGTTTGCTGGAAGTAGTCCTGCTGCCGTTGGTTAAGATACATTTTGCTCGGATAGTAAGGTGGCGAAAAAAGATGAGGACATGATGAGGGGGTAAGCCATCCCAAGAAAAGGAGAAGAATAAAGCGAAGGGATAATCGCTCCCTGCACCCCTGAGCTACCATGAAACAATCCCTTTTGCACCGTGATATATCAGGCTCCCAACAGAGCATCCATGTCCTGTCGGGAGCTTGGTTAAGGACTTTTGGTAGTTTCCCGCTACGAAGGGCCTCTTATGGGATTCAAGTATATAAAGAACCTATCCCTTCGTCGTTGTTGAGCTCATGGTGATGGTCAAATTAAGACCTTGCAGTTATGGGGTAAGCTTGATGATTGACAAGGCAACAGAATCATTGAGTTGGCGGCCTCTGAAGATGCCGTTATTCTCTCCGGTGCAACTCTTTTTTCAGTTCTATTTGAGGATGACCGGCAGAAAAGATGCACGCGCACTTTAGAAACCCGTTAAGCACCACATCTCAAACTTCCCTTTTTTGTTATAACCTTTGGATCATGTAAAGCATCCCATGGTTATTTTATGAGTGATGAAGTTGGGTGACACTTAACCTATATTATTAACTTAAGCAGAAATTATGCAAAGTCAATGGCGATACAGTTGATTACCTAAAAAGCCTGACGGTCACTACACCTCGCCGGGCGCGATCAAATGCGACCTGATCGTGACCATCACCTTCTCTCTTGAAGCCTCTTTCTTATGTTTGGACACATTTTTTGAAAGTCATTAACCGTCTCGAAATAGTGTTGATGGTTCACACTCCCTCACCCTGGCCTCTCCCCAGCGATTGTGGGAGAGGGTTGGGGTGAGGGTTCTTCCGTCTTATGGGTATCAACACAAATATGGGACCCTTAATAACAACTGC
>JARRRH010000369.1:0-3516 GCA_037380925.1 Deltaproteobacteria bacterium
TCCTGCCCGCGCGCGAGGTCGCCCTGGCGGGGCGCCACAATCTGGCGAATGCACTGGCGGCCCTTGCGGTGGGGCATGCCTGTGGGCTCCCGCCGGAGCCGATGGCTCAGGCCCTGCGGACCTTCGGCGGGCTGCCCCACCGCACGAGCCTGGTGGCTCTGAAGGGGGGAGTCCGCTGGTACGACGACTCCAAGGCGACAAACCCGGGTGCCACCATGGCCGCCCTGCAGGGCCTGGTTTCCGAGGAATCTCGGGCGCGGGCGGTCCTGATCGCCGGCGGCGACTGCAAGGGCGCCGACTTCGCCGCGATGGCCCCGGCCGTGGCTCGGCTCGCGAGGGCGGTGGTCTTGATCGGCCGCGATGCCCCGACGATCGAGCGCGCCCTGCGCGACCGCGTACCCCTGCTTCACGCATCAGACATGGCCGAGGCGGTGCGTCTTGCCGGCAGCGCGGCACAGCCGGGGGACTGCGTACTCCTATCCCCTGCCTGCGCCAGCTTTGACATGTTCGACAACTACGAGCACCGCGGGCGGGTCTTCGCCGCTGCCGTGGAGAGGCTTCCCGGATGAGCGGCGAGACACCCCCCAGGCCGCACGAGCGTCGGCGGGAGCGCCTTCCCGATGCGGACTATCCCCTACTCCTGGGGGTGGCCTTCCTGCTCGCATTCGGGTTCGTCATGGTGTCCTCTGCCTCCATTCAAGGGCGGCAAGGAAAATCACCTCGCCGCACTGGATCAGGTCCAAAGCCTCCAGACACCTTGTCAGCGTGTGCGAATTTTCAGCCCTCAAAGTTGTCAGGGCTTTTGCCTTGAGATCCCTGAGGTATTTCAAACCCGCTTCCAGAAGTGTCTTTGATCGCACCTCCACTCCCGCATAATCTTGCATAATCTGCTGGAGAGCCAGGTTCACCTCCTTCCAGGAGGCTCCATCTTCCCGCTCCAGAAATTCGGAGAACTGTGCGGTCCTCTCAGACACCAGGGGGCTTTTTTCGGCCGGTTGAAGGGCTTTTGTCTTTTTGGCTCTACGAGCCGCGCTTTCTCCGGTAATCCATCCGAAGACGGCCGCCCCGGAAAGGTCTGCCCGGAAGTTGCCCACTTCGTCCCCCGCCGCATAAAGGCCTGCGATATTGGTCTCGGCCTTTTCACTGATCTCGATGCCCCTGCTTCCGATCAGGAAAGGCTCATATTGCCTGAATTCCACCATGTGCCGCCGGACGTCGATGCCCTCCTTCTTCATGTGGTCAAGCATGGCCGTGTTGCCCTCATGCACCAACCCCCACATCATGTATTCGATGTCTTCTTCGGGTGTGGCTGAGCAATCGATGTATACGGGCCCCTCACCGGACCTATGCTTGTCCGTGAACACGGTATTCCACACGTCGGCCGTAATGTCTCCCAAGGCTCTGGTGGGCACGTCCACAAAGGGCCCTACGGTATTGCCCCGGGGGTCTTTGTAAAGCCCGATCCATGTGGCCTTGCCGCACCTGGCAAAGTATTTGGGACCCGCATGCCGGTTGGGAATCTCCATGTTCACGAGCTTTGCTCCGGCACGGTAGGCCATAGCCCGACCGCTTCCGGTGCAGCTGGGACAGAAAGGGATGTTGAACATCCATCCCGGCGTTGTTGAAGGGTAGAGCCTTGTGGCGGAACCGGTGGAAAGCAGAACACTCTTTGTGCGGAACACCTTCAAAACCGGCGTTTCATCCTTGGTGCTGATGCCCACAGCCCCGATGACTTCCCCGTCTTTAGTAATCACGTCGGTGACGGGGAGGTGGTTCATGAGCTTAGCCCCGTTTTTTCTGGCCTGCTTGGTGAGGACCTCCTTTTGATTGTATCCCGCATACTTGAGAAAGATACGAGGGCGGCCGGGGTATGCATGACCCGAAAAATCCCAGTGGCCTTTCGGCTTCATGGAAATTCCCCAACTGTCCCAGTCCTTGACCCGGTCAAAGGACTGTTCCAGAAATATCCTGATCAGGGAAACGTCCTGAAAATCACCATGCAGGCTGTGAAGATCTTCCCAAATGATGGGCTCGATATCATCTCCATGGACCTCCGGAATGTAACAACAGAAATGGTCGTTTCCCGTTGCTCCCGAGCCACTTCTTTTGGTGTTGCTCTTTTCCGCAACAATCACATGGATCCCCCGTCGGGCCGCATGGATGGCTGCCATGAGTCCCGCGATACCGCCGCCAACTATCAGGAGATCCGCCTCAATCGGTTTTTTGTCTACCTTTATCATCTAGATGATCCCTCCTATCGCACACCTTGCGTATTTCAAAAAGTCTCTCCTTTGTGGTGCCTGAGACTCTTATTCTACCGGCCGCTCCCCCCTCATGCAGGCATCACTTCCCAAAGAGCCTGGGCAAAACCAAGGCAACATCCGGGAAGGCAATCAACAGGGCCACACAGACAATCATCACAGCAAGGAAAGGGAAGATGCCCCGGAACATGGTCTCAATACTCGCATCCTCGGTCACGGCCTTCAGGGCCAGCACATTAATGCCCATGGGCGGCGTGATGACAGCCATTTCAAACATGAGAACCATAATGACCCCGAACCATATGGGATTGTATCCCATGGCCATGATCACCGGGAAAAAGATCGGTACCGTAAGAATGAGCATGGGAATCGCCGGCATCAGGCATCCCAGCAGAATGTAAATCAGCAGGATGATGATCAGGATCATAAGATTGGGCACCGGCAATTGCACCACAAAGTTGGCCAGTTCCATGGGAAGCTTGCTCGCGGCAAGGAAATAACCGAAGACACTGGCTCCAAGCAATACGCTGACGCACACCGCGGAAATCTTGCCTGCCTCCAGGAGGCTGGAAAGAATTCCTTGCCAGTTGAGTCGCCGCCTCGCAACACCGATTACAAAGGCGCCGAAGGCGCCGATGCCTCCCCCTTCCGTCGGGGTAAAAACACCCGCATACATGCCGCCTATGACAAGAGCAAAGAGAGCCATAGTCGCCCAGACGCCTTTAAGGGAAGCCATTTTCTCCTTAAAGGCGGTATTAGGACCCCGTGGTCCAAGAGTCGCATTCTTGTAAGCCCTGAGGTATATACTCAGCATGAAAAGAAGGATGAGCAGTACCCCGGGCAGGATACCGGCAATGAAGAGCAGTGCTATAGACTGATCGGTCAAAAGAGCGTACAGGATGAAAGCGAGGCTTGGAGGGATGAGAACGCCCAGAGTGCCCCCGGCAGCGACGCACCCCACGGCCAGCTTTGAATCATAATCATACCTTTTCATTTCCGGAAGGGCCACCGTCCCCATGGTCACGGCCGTGGCCATGCTGTCCCCGCAGACGGCTGCAAAGCCGCCACAGGCCACCACAGTGCCCATGGCAAGTCCTCCAGGAAGGGGGCCCACCCACTTGTACGCCATGTCATAGAGATCCCTCCCCAATCCGGAGAAAAAACAGAACTCTCCCATGAGCACAAAGAGGGGTATTACAGAAAAGGTGTAGTTGGAGACCACGCTGAAAGGGGTCGACTCAATGATGCTCAGCCC
>JARRRH010000370.1:0-3502 GCA_037380925.1 Deltaproteobacteria bacterium
GGGAAGCCGCAGCCCGGTCCTCACCAAGGTTCTTGACGAGATTTAGAATCCCTCTCCTGCCGCTGTTGGTGAGGACCGGGAATGCGGAGGGGGCAAGTTTCCCTCGCAGATAAGTCGCTGAAAAGACCAGGCCGGGAGCCTTGGAACTGAAGAAAAGGTGCCGGCCCTTTCCTGGGATGGACCCCCATGCAAACACTTTTGAACGATACCCATTCATTGAGTGCGTCTCTTCTCCTCAATCTTCAGGTCTATTTCTTTTAACTTTCTGATTTGATCTGTCAACTCTTCAATAGAACGATTCAGCGCCTTTCTCTCTTCCTGCAAACCCCGTATTTCTGCTTTCCGGTGGGTTATCTGCTCTTGTAACTCCTGGATCTCCCTTTCATGTGCTCTCTGCTGAAGTTTGTTTGTTTTTCTTAATTCAGCAATGTCTCTTTCTCTTTCCCGGATCTTCTGAATTGTAAGAATCCACATCAAACCGTCATCAGCCACAGGACTCTCGGGAAAATCCGCAGTCAGTTTTTTTAGATATTGCAGGGAGGCCTCGTAATCGGATTTTGGATTCGACGGATGTGCGTAGATCAATGCCATTTGCAGCAAAGCCTTATCACCATGAGTTGCAGGATATCGAAGAAAGAGTTCATGGCTCGCTCTGAACGCGGCTTGATATTCCCCATCGGCCCGGAGCGACCTGGCCAATGCGAGGTACTGGTCTGCCTCCTGCATTTTTCGCTCAGATTCCATCTTTTCCAAGTCGGGCTCAGCCCTCTTGAAATACGACACGCACCCTTGGAGTCCTAATAGAAGCGCAATCAGACAGGCAAAGCAAAGAAAAAGGTGCTTCCCTTTCCAGGTTTGCTCTTCACCCATATCTTGCCTCCATGAGCTGCTACGATGTGTTTGGCGATGGGAAGTCCCAGCCCTGTTCCTCTGGCTGTTTCCCTTCCCGTGTCGATACGTTTGAACTTATCGAATATCTCTCCAAGGTTCTCGCTGGAAATGCCGCAACCCGTATCCTTGACCGCGGTCACAATAAACTATTTTTTCTCGTTTTTCACCACCCTGGCTTCAATCGTGACCTTGCCCGCCGACGGCGTGAATTTCAAAGCATTCCCTACCACGTTATCTATGACTTGCCCTATTCGCTCTACATCCATTCTGACCGGCGGAAGGTTCGCAAGGGGTTTTATTTCAAGATCTATCCTCTTGCTCCGCGCAATGGGGGCCAATTTCAGAATCGTTCTCCTGAGAACCGTGCTTATGTTGCCCTCTTGAAGATGGTAATCCATCATATCGGCCTCCATGCGTGAGAGGTCGAGGATCCTGTTAACAGAATTGATCAGTCTTACACATTCCTCCTTTGCAATGGCTAGAAGTGCATTTTGTTTTTCAGAGGTATCGGCAATGCCCTTCTCAAGGAGCATGCTGATGGCTTCACTAATGGCCGTCAGGGGAGTGCGGAGTTCATGAGACACGTGCCTCATAAAATCAATCTTCATTTCGTCCAGCTCTTCGAGCCGCTCTCCCATTACGTTGAAATCATCGGCCAATTCCTTGATCTCAGGAGGGGAATGGATGTTCCGAATCGCCTCGAACTTTCCCTTGGCAAACTGCTTTGTGCCCTTCTGCAAAAGCAGGATTGAGCGATTAATGGTTTTGGTGTTGAGAAATGAAATCAAGAGACCAACGATGATGACGAGACCGGCTGCGAGAGCGCTGACCTTGAGTACCCTTGAGCTGATTTGATTTGAGAGCTCTATTTTCCGGTCTCTTTCCTGCCTTGCACTTTGTATGAGCCCGATCAGTTCAGAGTTGATTTGATCGACTATTTTTTCCTTTTCCGCCAGATATTCTTCGCGGGAATCTTCCGGCCCTTCCCTTGTGGCGGCTACCTCTTCATCAAGAAGAACAACGTGGCGTTCATATAACTTCCTTATCCGATCCAAAGCCGCCTGCGTCTTCGGGGTGACGAAAAGAACCCCGAGTTGCTTCAAGTCTTCACTGACAGAGCCCTTTATCTCTTGCACCCTCTTATAAAAGTCCGGGTCTTTGGAGATGAGGTATTTTTTCCCAAAACCTTCCTGAGACAAGACTTGCGATTGGACCCGCTCTGCGAGCACGATGGCAGCACTGTGAACTGAACTTATCGATTTGCTCAGCCGGTTTATTTCTCCCAGCTTCAAGGCCACATACACACCCAAAACGACCACCAGAAACATGATCGCGCCATATCCAAAGCTGAGTCTCTTGAAAATCGTGAATCTCATTCTCGCCAACAATTCCCCCGAACTCGGACTATTTCTAGATTGAACCGTCGCTCTTGTAAAGAGCTTTCCCTCATTTCCGGCGAAGTCCCGGATGACTCAGAAACGCGCGGGAGAGCGATTCTCGCGTCCGGTCCGCACCAGTGTGTGGAGGTCTCAATCTTAAAATCTGTGCCAGGATTGCTGGTGAGGACCGGACAGCGCCCTCCCGCCCCCGCCAAAAGGCGGCGGGATCTTCGACAGTCACTCAGAAAATCCTCTGGGGCCGTCTTTTTCGGATGAGTCCATTGTCCTTCTTCTCATTCCAATTCATTTGCCAGCTGGACCGTTTTTATTCGTTATAACAGGCATTTCTGCGAACAGACGTACTCTGAATCAGATGCAGGAAATATCCTACACATAGAATCCAAATGGTTTCAATCACTTCGGCCGTTAAAGGCATTTTTCTGCCTACTCCATGCAGGAAAAACCCTTCAGAAAAATCGCTGCTGGAATCCCAGACAAGGCAAACCCATATCATATCAAGGGGTTACAACGCTTCATTGAATCTGGCATGCGGTTTGCTCGTTTATCCATGATGCCTGTTGGAGAGGAACGAAGGGATTAGGGAGAGCTTGGCACCCAAGAAGAGTGGAGAGATGAGGTTTCTTTGGACTTTTGCAGTGGCTTGCGCTGCAATCATATTTTGTTCTGCAAGACTTGCTTTCCCCGCGGTCGTTACCCTCGCCTGGGACGCCAACACCGAATCGGATATTGCCGGCTACAAGATCTATTACGACACGGACTCCGGTCCCCCCTACGACGGCACGGGAGCCGATCGGGGCGATTCGCCCATTGACGTGCCCCTTGCCATGGATGAGGATCCTGACCCCAACACAGTCCAATACACGGTGCTGGGGCTTCCCGGCCAAACGTATTATTTTGCTGTAACCGCTTATGATCGCGAGGCGCCTTCTAATGAAAGCGGTTACTCCAATGAGGCGTACACCGGTTCCTCTCGCGACACGAAACCTCCGTTCGTTGTCCGATATCCCAGCATCGACTACGCGAATCGAACGATCGATGTGACCTACAGCGAGCCGAACATGCAAAACGCAGGGACGGAGTCGAATTACGTCTTCAGCCCTTCACTGCTGTTTCGGTCTCAGGGCGGGTCGGATGACATTGCTATATTAGACGCCAGCACCTATCGCTTGTACATGACCTATGTTCCCAACAGGACGATTTTCAAACTGACA
>JARRRH010000371.1:0-3494 GCA_037380925.1 Deltaproteobacteria bacterium
CCTGTCCAGAAAAATCCTCTCTGTGAGGAAGCCCAAAGCGATGCCAACGATGAGAGTGCACACAACGCTGATAATGAAAGGGAATCCCATCTGGTAAAAGGTAAGGGTCACGTAAGCGCCGATGAGAGTCAGTTCACCCATGGCCAGATTGAGAACGCCTGAGCACTTGTAGATAAGGACCCACCCAAGGGCGACAAGCGCGTAGATGCCGCCTACCAAGATGCCCGTAATCAAAGTCATTAAGAAAAGTTCCATCCCCTTACCCCCGAATATGAGTAGGCAGTAGGCAGTGAGCACTAAACTGGATCGTTGGCAGTAATTACCGGGGAAGCCATTTATGTTTACAAATCATCCCTTGCACCACCAAGTTTGTTTCATCTCAATGGGTGTCTAATGCCCACTGCTTACTGCGTACTTCTTACTTATTACTGATCAGATAGTCACATTCTGGACGCGAAGGTCGGTTTTGATCCTCTGTTCTCTTCCGTCCTCATAGGTGATGGTCGTGTCCATATGGACCGTATCCGTGTCCTCATACAGGGCAGTCAGGATGTCCTTGTATCGGTTTTCCACAAAGGCCCGTCTCAGCTTGCTGGTTCTCGTCAGTTCCTCGTCATCGGCGTCAAAGACCTTGTATAAGTTGACAAATTTGTGAATTTTGGCAGACAAAGGAAGGTCCTTGTTGGCCTCTTCAATTTGCTTTTGAACCAGGTCATACACTTCGGGTTTCTGGGAGAGTTCCGGATAGCTGGTGTAGTTGAGCTTTTTCTCGTCGGCCCACTTGCCCACTACCGAGTAATCTATGCACATGACCGCGGTCACATAGTCACGCTTGTCACCAATCACCCAGGCCTCCTGGATAAAAGGGCTGAATTTGAGTCTTGTCTCTAAATATTGGGGAGAGAAAGGCCGGCCATCGCTCAAGGTCATTACGTCTTTGGACCGGTCAAAAACCACCAGGTGACCGTCTTCGTCAATGAATCCTCGATCACCCGAGTAAAGCCAGCCGTCCACCAGGGTTTTCTCGGTCGCCTCTTCATTCTTATAATACCCCAGAAACACCGATGGGCTTTTGGATATGATTTCACCTTCCTCTGTTATGGCCACCTCGGTTTCAGGGATGGGCGTGCCCACTGTGTCGAATTTCACATCCCCGTCCCGGTGCACAATGGAGATGCCGGCGATCTCGGTCTGGCCGTAAATCTGTTTGAGGTTTACGCCCAGGGCGTGGAAAAACCGAAAATGGTCCGGCCCCATGGCCGCGCCTCCGGTGTAAGCGTGTCTCAGGCGGGACATGCCGAGATGGTCTTTCAGTTTCTTCTGCATGAGCGCGTAGGCCAGCCAATGAAGGAACTTCCAGTTCCAACCAACCGGCTTTTTTTCAAATTTCAGGTAGGCCACCTTGTAGCCTACCTTGGTGGCAAATTCATAAATCTTTCGTTTGATCCAGGTGGCATCGATATATTTGACCTGCACCTGGCGCGTCATCCCTTCGTAAAGGCGTGGAGGGGCGAACATGACGTGAGGGCCGATCTCCCGCAGGTTTTCGAGTGCCGTGTCCGGTTCCTCGGGAAAATTGAGGGTGTAGCCAATCTGAAGTCCGCAAGATATGGACATCATCTGCTCCCCAATCCAGGCAAAAGGGAGGTAGGAGACAAAATCATCCGTATCATAGCAGGGATCTACAGCCATGAGGTTGCGTCCCCTGGTGAGCATGTTCCAATGGCTTAGCAAGGCCCCTTTCGGAAGCGCGGTTGTTCCTGATGTGTAGAAAAGAAGGCAGATGTCGTCGCCATGGCCGTCATAGATGAGCCTTTCAAAGAGGTCCGGCTCTTTTTCATCCAGCGCCTTGCCCAACTCTTGAACTTTCTCCATACTGATCAAGAAGTCCTGGTGGTAATGCCTCATGCCCTTAGGGTCATCCCAGATGATTTTTTCCAGCTTGGGGCAGTTGTCTTTGATGGAAAGAGCCTTGTCCACCTCTTCCTGGGTTTCTCCCACAAAGAACTTGGCGTCGGAATGGTCAATGATGTACTTGACCTCATCCATCATGCAGTCCTGAAACAGCCAAACCCCGACCCCGCCGGCACAAAGGGCCGCCATCTCGGCCCAAAGCCCTTCAGGCCGGTTGTCCCCGATCATAGCCACTTTGTCCCCTTTCTTGAGGCCGAGGCTGACCATGCCGAGGCACAGATGTTTGACGTTGTCGTAATAGTCTTGCCAGGTGAAAGGAATCCAGATGCCGAACTCTTTTTCCCGCATCGCCACCTTTTCCTTGCCGTATTTCTTGCACTGCCGCAGAAAGAGCTTCGGTATGGTGAGATCCTTGCCAATCTCCTTGTGATAAGGTTGATCCATGAGGCGCCTCTACCTCCTTGTCGCGTACAACTCCTCTTCGCCCAAATAGGCTTTGATGACATCGGGGTTGCTCTGCACCTCTTCGGGCGTGCCGTCGGTGATCCTGTTGCCGAAATTCAGGACAAAGACCCGGTTCGAGATGTCCATGACAACACCCATGTCATGTTCCACCAGGATGCATGTCACCTTCCAGCGCTCCTCCTCGTTGATGTCCAAAATGAAGCGCGCCATATCCTCCACTTCTTCGAGATTCAGTCCTGCGAGAGGCTCGTCAAGGAGGAGCAATTCCGGGTTGAGGGCAAGGGCCCTTCCAAGCTCAACCCGTTTCTGAAGCCCATAGGGAAGCATGTGAACGGTTTTGTGGCGGATGCCTTCAATTTCCAGCAAGTCAATGATTTCCTCTTCGATAAACTTTCTTGCCTCCAGTTCCTCACTCTTGGTCTTTCCCATATAAACGGCCCCACTGACAATCCCTGTTTTTAGATGAATATGCCTTCCGAGACGAATGTTATCCAGTACCGTCATGCCGCCGAAGAGCTCGATTTTCTGGAAGGTTCTGGAGATCCCCAGCTTAGCCCTCGCATGGGGTTTCAGGTCGTTGATTTTTTCACCTTTGAAGAAGATGTTTCCCCTCTGAGGTTTGTACAGGCCGTTGATGCAATTCATCATGACCGTCTTGCCGGCTCCGTTCGGGCCGATGATGGAATGAATCTCACCCTTTTTCACCTCCAGGTCCACACCTGCAAGGGCGGCTACCCTGCCGAAAAACATATGGACGTTCTCAATTTTGAGGATGGTCTGACCATCATTTGGGTTCGCAGCCTGAGCCATATTTGCCGAGCCTCCATCCGGTCTACGATACGATCTTTTGCAATGAAGAGGAAGGTTCTTGGGAGGGAACCACATGCTAAGACCTTATTCCCTTTACTTTTTTGCCCTATCCTTGTCAACCGAAATTTATAACGCCGGGCTTGTCTCAGGCAGGCAGCTACGTCGTAGTTACATTATAGTCGATACCATTCCTGTCCAAAAACGGTTTCGCAGCAATGCCGGGGCATGGGGGTCTCTTCTCAAAAACGAGGGGAAGCGGGCAAAGACTCTGCAGAAAGGTGCCCCCAAGGCGGGCGGAGACCCTC
>JARRRH010000372.1:0-3484 GCA_037380925.1 Deltaproteobacteria bacterium
CCCGGGTCAGGCCGTGGCTTTGAACAATCTGGCTTGGCTTCTCGTTACCACGCCTGATCCAGCCCTGAGAGACCCCAAAAGGGGACTTCTCCTGGCCAAGAGAGCCGTGGCCCTGGAAAGGTCTGCTATGTTTCTCGATACCCTGGCGGAAGCGTATTATGCTAACGGTATGTTTTCCGAAGCCGTAAAGACTATTAAGGAAGCCTTGTCGCTGGCCACTGAAAGAAACTCATACTATGAAAGGCAGTTGGAAAAATTTTTGGCGAAGAAGAAACAGGAATCTGAAAGGGAATGACAGAAGAGGGGAATATTCACCGGCTGACCTACCGAGACAAGGATGTTGTACTGATTGGAACCGCTCATCTGTCCAGGGCGAGCACAGAACTCGTCAAGCAAGTTATCGAACAGGAGAGGCCCGATACGGTATGTGTGGAGCTCTGCCGGTCCCGATATGAGTCCATGACTCAAAGGACAGCTTGGCAAGAAAAGGACCTGATCAAAGTGATCAAAGAGAAGAAGGCCTTTCTTTTGCTTTCCAATCTGATGCTCGCGAGTTTTCAGAAGAGAATAGGGCGGAAGCTGGGGATCAAGCCCGGTCAGGAAATATTGCAGGCCCTTGAAGCAGCCGAGGCTGTGGGGGCGGAGATCCATCTGGCCGACAGGGAGATACGCATTACTCTGTCCAGGACCTGGCGGCTTATGGGGTTGTGGACCAAGGCGAAGCTCTTTGCTGAATTTCTGTCTTCCGTGGGAGATTTGGAAGAGATCAAAGAGGAGGATATTGAGAAACTCAAGGAGCGGGATGTGCTGGAGGCACTCCTCGCAGAAATCGAGGAATCTCTGCCCGAAGTCAGGCGGGTCTTGATTGATGAGCGAGATCGGTATTTGGCGTACAAGATTAGAACAGCTCCGGGTAAAAACATTGTGGCGGTGGTTGGAGCTGGTCATGTCCCCGGCGTACTGCACTACTGGGACAAACAAGTGGATATGGAATCACTGGAACGGATGCCGCCCAAAGGGAGGCTTCTTTCCTTTATGAAATGGGTCCTTCCCGCCCTGATCTGCGGGTTGATCATCCTGGGGTTTTTCGCCGCTGGAAAAGTGGCGGCAGCACACATGATTAAATGGTGGCTCGTGGCCAATGCTTCTTTGGCAGGTTTGGGGGCGGGTCTTGCACTGGGCCATCCCTTAACCGTGCTTTCTGCCGTCTTAGCCTCTCCTCTCACATCCCTCAACCCCATGATCGCCGCGGGATGGGTTGCCGGCGTTGTGGAAGCGCTGCTTGGGAAACCCAAGGTCAAAGATTTTGAAAATCTTCCGGAGGACATCGCCTCGCTCAAGGGATTCTGGAGAAACAAGATAACGCGGATTCTGATGGTTGTGGTGTTTACCAACATGGGCAGCGCCGTGGGTACCTTTGTGGCTATTCCGCTCATGCTGAAGGTGTTGGCATAAAGGAGAGAGAATCTATGTTAAGATTCTTTGTATGGCGTCGAGCAATTCTGCAACGCTGAAGGGTTTGGTAAAGATCCTGTCGGCGCCAAGTCCATCCGCGATCTCGAGATAGGGCTCCGGACCAACCCGAGCGCCTTCGGAAATGGCGATGATCTTCACATTCGGAAATTCCCGTTTAAGATCCATGATGGTCTCCGTTCCTTCCTTTTTGGGCATGATCATGTCTGTAATAATCAGGTCGGCAGGCTTTTTCCGGTACAGCTCGGTGCCTTCCGCGGGGTCCGCTGCTTCTTCAACGTCGTATCCTTCATCTATGAGGACCTGACGGAGCATGGTCCTGATCTCTTCTTCATCCAAAATGATCAAGATACGTAACATGGGTTGCCTCTCCTTTATTCTACAAGGAATATAGAATGCCGCCCACTGTGGGGCAAGCGGGGTGCGAGACCTCAGGGGCTCACTTCCGCCAGTACTCCGGAATCAGAAGGACGATGACGGTGTAGATTTCCAGTCGCCCGAGGAGCATGCAGAAGATCAAAACCCATTTTCCGCTCAGGGGTACGGTCAGGTAGTTGTTCATGGGGCCTACCTGCCCGAGCCCGGGTCCCACATTGAAAATGCAGGCTGCCACGGAAGCAAAAGCTGAGATGAGGTCCAGACCAAGAGCCGCCATGATCACGGCTGAGACCACGAATAGGCCGAGGTAAAGGACAAAGAAGCCCCAAATGCTGCTCAAGACATCCGAGGGAACGGGTTTGCCGCCCAATTTCACAGTCGTTACAGCATGGGGATGGATGATCCTGAATATTTCCTGGTAGGCATGCTTGGCCAGCAACATGATCCGCATGGTCTTCATTCCTCCTCCGGTCGATCCTGCCATGCCCCCTAGGAACATGCAAAGCAGAAGGAGGTTTCGCGAAAAGGCAGGCCATTTGTCATAATCGGCCGTTACGAAACCGGTGGTGGAAATGATGGAGCTGACTTGGAAGAAAGCATAGCGCAAGGCTTTACCCAGTGAATCGTAAACGGTGCCATGGATATCTAATGTGATCACCACCACGAAAATTCCGACCAAGGTAAGGAAAAGGCGGCACTCAGGGTCTTTCACAAAGATCCTTGGATTTCCTTTGATCAACCGATAATGTAGAGAAAAATTGATCCCGGCCAAGAGCATAAAGAGGATAATCACCCCGTCAAAATAAGAGTTGTTATAGTGGGCGATGCTGGCATTTTTTGGGGAGAAACCGCCGGTGGGCATGGTACAGAAGGTATTGCACACGGCTTCGAAAAATGGCATTCCGCCCAGGAAAAGCAAGAGGATCTCTAATGCTGTAATCGATATGTAAACGCTCCAGAGTGTTTTTGCCGTGTCCGATACCCTCGGCTTCAACTTGTCCACCACGGGACTGGGTATTTCCGCCTTGTACAATTGCATGCCCCCAACACCCAGAAAGGGAAGGATAGCAATAGAGAGTACGATGATTCCCATGCCGCCGAACCACTGGGTGATGCTCCGCCACATGAGAATGCCCTGAGGCAAATTTTCGATATCCGACAGGATCGAGGCCCCGGTAGTGGTGAAGCCGGAGATGGATTCAAAATAGGCGTCGGTTAAGTGGGTAATTGAACCTGAGAGGAGGAAGGGGATTGCGCCGACCAGCCCGGCTGCAAGCCAACCCAGGGTGACGATGGCAACGCCGTCGCGATGGCTAAGGTGGGTGTCGCTCCGGCGGCGTGTGGCAAGAAACAGGAGAGACCCAAGACCTGAAGTGATCAACATGGCATAGAAGAGGGCTCCTGTGCTCCCGTCTTTATAGGCCAGGGAGACTCCGAGTGGAACGGTCATGGAAAGACCCAAGAAGAAGATGAGGATCCCGATAAACCGAAACACACGTTGAACATGCATTAGAAGTAGTCCAGTTTAACGGTAAGAAGCTTTTCCAACTTAGGCACCACTTTCTGCAGAGCAAAGATGATGAGCCGATCTTTGGGCTTGATTACAGTGTCGCCGCGGGCAATGACGATTTGT
>JARRRH010000373.1:0-3483 GCA_037380925.1 Deltaproteobacteria bacterium
AAGGAGCTGGTTCCTGCCGGTGCAGACTATCTCCATCTGGAAGGCAACGCGGACAGCCATATCAAGGCTTCACTGATAGGGAGTTCTGTTTCGGTGCTGGTGGATAAAGGCCGGTTTGTCTTGGGCACGTGGCAGAAGATTTTTTTCTGTGAGTTCGACGGGCCGCGTTCCCGCCGGGTCTACCTCCGGATGCTTTAGTCACCTTGGTACTTTGAGATGGCCGTGACCAATCTTGAGGCATAAGCCTCACGGCAACCCGACCATCCTACGCCTCGAGCCGTGCGCCTCAAGCCTTGTTGTCAGACCGCCTTTCAGGAACCAGCCATCCCGACTGCGCCCAACGGAAACTAGTGCAGGGTGACGGCCGCAGGATCTAAGCCATGCCCCCGGAGCCACTCTTGAATCGCTTCATGGAGCAGGCTATAGTAACGCTCAGAACCGCCCAGGCCGCGCCTTCCGAAATAGTAGTTGATTTCAAGGAAAAGGGGTTGCGGCTCAGAATCCCTCACGGGAAAGATGAGATCCACCGCCGCCAGATCAATGCGGACTTCGCTGGAAAGCCTTTCAACCATATCTCTCCCTTTTTCTTGGAGATCCCGCCGCCATGTTTTGTCGATTCTTGAGCCTCGCCCTATGTTGGCAATCATCTGGCTTGAATCGGCCGCCCGCTTCCAGTAGGTGATCGTTTTTCTGCCCATGATCACCGCCCGAAGCACGTTTCCCTCTGTGGCAATGCTCTGCTGGGAAATGAATCCGGGAAAACCTGATTTCTCCAGTTGGGCCAGCGCCTGAATCGCTGAGTGCAAGGCTTCCTCACCGCTTATCAGGAAAATCCCAGCTCCTTCATGACTCCGGTCCGCTTTCAGAAAGAACGGCATCCGGTGGGGATATGTCTTTGAACTCAGACAAAAACTCTCGAAGGCTTTTACAGAGGCCCATCGCTGCGTCTCGGGGCACGGAAACCCGTACGCCTCGAAGAGGAGAGACTGACCGATTTTTCCGGGGTATTGAAACCGCTTGTCGTAGTTGGGAAACAACAAGGCCGAGGATTTTTTGCAGGTCTCATAGAGTTGGGGAGAACAGCTTTGAGGCAGTATGACCGCCGTTGCTTTCTCAATTAGAGCGCGCTCCTCAACACAGAGCGGTCGACTTCCCAAGATAACCTGGGCGTCCGCCCCAAAACACGGGTGGAAGGAGAGTATCATTGTTTTGATGTTCCAGCAATCCTTTGATCTATTTGACTTTCTGAGTGCGAAGACCTATAGTCAACCATAGCATTTATTGAGGAATCGTTTAAAGCTTTGAATTGAGGAGAAAAGGAAATGCCGATTTTTGAATTCAGATGTCTCAAATGTGGGCATGTTTTCGAAAAGCTCTTCATACGTTCTGATGAAAAAATAAACCTTGAGTGTCCGGAGTGCCATGCCGAATTCCTAGAACGGGTGGTCAGCAGAGCCAGCCACGTCATGGGAACCGGACCTGGGGGTAAGAACCCAAAAGTGACGGAAAAGTCCTGTGGTCCCGGGAATCGCTGCATGACCTTGGACCTGCCGGGTCCTGCAAAATAGACCCTCCAACCCCCCACGCCTCTTCAAGAGAGGACCCCCATGCACACTCGCCAAAAGCTGAAACAGGAGTAGTCCTTGGAACGCGAGCTCGCAGACGAGGAAAAAGAAGCCATTCGGGAGGTCTTTTCCAAGCATGTGGTCCCGAAACTGGCCCGGCTTCACGCACGAAACGGCGTTATCAGCTGCGCATTCGCCTCCCCTCAGTACAAAAACTGGCAGATCCACTTCAGGTCCGTGGGCTCTGATTTTGATATTGTTGAATTCGAGTACGATGAAGAAGCAGACGGCATGGACCTCGATCTCTAGAAGTTTTTACAGAGCAAGATCTTGAGGACTTGTTCTGCAAAACTTCAGCTGTGAAACTAGGATGGCCTCGGGGAGGTCTTTTCCGAAGGCGCAATATCCGTCTTGACTTCCTTGCACGCCCCCCATGGGCCTCACAGGCTCATCTGGGAAGTTACAGAATTCAGCAGCTCCGGCAAAGATAATTCTATGGGGCTTTTGAGCGCTTGGGAGGAAGGCTTGGTGCCGCTGGCACTGTCTCGGAGGAATGTGATTGCGTCTTCAGAAAAGACCTCCCCAGGGCCATCTCACAACGGCTGGCTTCTATGCCGATGACATTTACCCGCCTGAGGCGGGTTAATCTTAGCCTTTTGTGAGCCGGGATGGGTGTTCCCCGAAAGGCGATATCATAAGACGGCTTAAGGCGTTAGGCTCAAGGTGCAGGGAAGTTTCACCTCGATGTTCGATTTGCCTTGAGCCTTATGCCTTGTGCCTTGCGCCTCCAAAGTCGGAATGGCCATCCCTGGCGAAACCCTTCCGGGTATTGATATACTTTGAATCGGTGCACTGGATAAACTGCTATGGAAAACAAATTTCGCGGAAGAGAGATTATTGAAAAGCCCTCCTGTCCCTTTTGTGGGAGGGTGATCGAAAGGCCGAAGGAACTGACGACCCGCATGCCGAGCGAAATGCCGCTTGGAATGTGCGACTGTGGGGCGGTCTATGCATGCGACGTGACGGGCCACAACCTGGGAGCTGCCATGATCGAGGCCTTGGTTTTTGCTTGTGACGGTGAATGGGATCTGGCCTGGGATCTCCTGCCCGAAGAGGATTACCTGGAAAAGCAAGTGAACAACTATGACAATGAAACCCACCTCATTGTCCACAGCAGTGCCTATCAAGGCAGACAGATTTCAGGAAAGCTCTATTTTATCAGGCTGCACAAAGACATCCGAGAGGTAACCGAAGAAGGCGCGCGAAAACGACTCGAAAAGTCCGCCCCCACTCCGGCTCATCGCACCCCGAAAAGGAGAGAGAAAAGGTCTTTTACGAAAAAAGATGTGGAAGCCCTGGTCCGGGCTTATGACGTGGATTCCCTTCTCAGCATGGCCGAGAAAGATACAAGAATCCTACCGGCTCTGAGACGTCTTCTTTATTCAGTGGACACTCTCGTCCGTTGGAGGACCGCAGACATTTTGGGAAAAGTCTCCGCCCTCATCGCCAGCAGAGACCCCGGGGCTGTTTCAAAACTTCTCCGCGGATTGTTCACATCTGTTGTCGACACGGCTGCATCCAGCTGGGGCGCTGTCGATGCCATCGGCGAGATCATTACCAATCGCCCGGAGCTCTTTGCGGGGTATTTACCCGAACTGGTTCAACTCACAAAAGATCAAGCCCTGCTCGTGGAAGTTCTCCGCGCCCTGGGGAACATCGCCGAAACGAACCCCCATCTGATGCAAAGAAGCACCTTTCGTCTGATTCCCCTGCTCAGCGATCCCGATCCTGAGACCCGGGCTTATGCCGCTATACTTCTGGCCAACTTGGGAGCCCACGAGGTCAAAGAAGACCTGGTCCGGCTGAAGCAAGACAAAGCCACCATAGAAATATACCGGGACAGGGAATTGACGAAGAG